>DAOUWT010000254.1 GCA_030666985.1 Chloroflexota bacterium | reverse complement strand
GAAGACCTGAGCATGGGTTACGGCGAAAACACGCTCTTCTCGAACGTGGAGCTGAAATTGCGGCAAGGTGAGCGCATCGCGCTGCTGGGGCCTAACGGGAGCGGAAAAACGACTCTCCTCCGAGGCGTCGCAGGAGAGATTGAGCCACTGAGCGGGCAAATCAGGCTGGGAGCCAGTGTCCGCATAGGTTATTATTCGCAAGAACAAGAAAGTTTAGATGAGGAGAGCAACGCTTTCGAGGAAATTTACCGCACGGGAGGAATGAGCGAGACCGATGCACGCCGATTTCTGCACTACTTCCTCTTCAGTGGTGATGATGTTTTCCAAACGGTGGGGAGTCTCAGTTTCGGCGAGCGGGCCCGTCTAGCCCTGGCCAAACTCGTCGCCAGCGGCTGTAACCTCCTGCTTTTGGATGAACCCATCAACCACCTGGACATCCCCTCCCGCGAGAGATTCGAACAAGGGCTATCCGCTTTCGAGGGTACGGTGCTGGTCGTCGCCCACGACCGGTATTTCATCGAACGCTTCGCCACCGGGGTGTGGTTCGTCGGGAATAATGGCATTCATCGCTATATTGATCTGGAGGAGGTGGGGAGGTGCGAGGAGCGAGTTAGGAGGTGCAAGTTAGGTGATTAGTTGAGCAGTTTACTGCTTCCCTGCTATCCTGCTCCCTGCTTCCCTGCTCTCCTGCTCTCCTGCTCTCCTGCTCCCTGCTTCTCTGCTCTCCTGCTCTCCTGATTCCCTAGTCCCTGATTCCTAGTTCCCTAGTCCCTCTTTTTCTTTAACACCCCGCTGATTTTGAGTTCTTCTTTGTTGATAATTCTGTTGATGTTAGCCCGGTGCAAGTAAAAACAGAGAATGGTCAGGCCCACGCCGATGATGGTGAAAATAAGCGGATAGCCTAATACATAGGTCACAATTGGCAGCGCAATAAAGGTTGCGAATGAACCGATCACGATATAATCGGCTAGCAACGCGGGAACAGCCAACAGGAGAAGAAATAAGAGGCCCAATTTCCAATTCACGCCAATCATCATCCCCACCAAAGCGGCCACGCCCTTTCCGCCACGGAATTTCATGTAAAAGGGAAAGATATGCCCTACGATGGCCATTATGCCAGCCAAATAAGCCAAATCTGGGCTGCCGGGATAAATCCATTTCACGGTAAGAACGGCGAACATGCCCTTGAGAACATCCACCACGCCGACGATGGCACCGTATTTCACGCCCATAATGGCCGTTATGTTAGAGGCTCCAGCGTTGCCAGAGCCATGTTCGCGGATATCCATTTCTCCAACTGTTTTGCTTAGAATATACGCGGCTTGAATACACCCGAAGGCGTATCCGATAAGAACGACAATAATTGTTTGAGTAATCATTTTTTCTCCTGTGATTAATTATTGGTAGATTGGGAGTCTGGGAGACTGGTATATTGGTCGGGGCCATAACCAATCTCCCAATTTCCCAATCTACCAATTTCACCAATCTACGAATATACCAACATGCCAACCCACTACTCGCATCCCAGATTCTGTTATACAATGGTACTTCATTATGGACAATTATCCCATCCCCGCCCGAGAAACGCAAGCCGAGACCCGCGTGGCTAATTCACGCTTCATCGCCACCTTAGCGCCTGTTTTCAGCGTGAAAGAGGCTAAAACTTTCCTTGAGCGTATCAAGGCCAAATACGCGGACGCCACGCACAATGTCCCGGTTTACGTGGTTGGGCACGGGGGATCGGTCATCGCTCACAGCAGCGACGACGGGGAACCTTCGGGGACGGCGGGCCGCCCGGCCTTGGCCGTCCTGCGGGGGAGCGGGCTGGGGGACGCCGCCGTGGTGGTCACGCGCTACTTTGGCGGCGCCAAGCTGGGGACAGGGGGCCTGGTGAGGGCCTACGGGGACGCGGTCCGCGCCGTGTTAGCGATCACCCCCCGGGCGCAGAAGATCAGCACCCACGTTGCCAGGCTGGTCACACCCTACCCCAGCTTCGAATCCATCCAACGAGCAATCACCCACCACAACGGCAAAACCCTCCACACCGAGTTCACCGCTGAGGTCTCCGTCATCCTCCAAATCCCCACCGAAAACTTTGAGCAATTCCAGAGCCAACTCCAAGAAATCACCAACGGAAGCGTCTGTGCTGAGATTATCGAAGAAAACAAAATCGCTATTATGCCTATCAAACCCTAGGCTCAAGGGGGAACGCCAGTTCCCCCGAACCCAACCCGCTGGATCTGGCGATCCAGCTCGAGCGAAGTCACTCATCACTAAATTATGCCAACTCAAGAAAACACTATTTTCGACGTCAAAGAAACCGTCTCTGACAACCGCCTAAAAGGACTCTGGCTGCTGATGCGGGGCTTTCGGAATTATTATATCCTGGCAACTCTCTGCTTGGGAATCGCCGCCTCGGCCCGCTCGGGAACCTATTTCCTGCTAGCTCATTTCGTGGATCAACTACTCGAAACTGGAGAGGTCGGGGACACTATCCACTGGCTTGCCCTCAGTTTTGTTGGGCTAGCCGTCCTCCAAGGCGGGTTCACATTTTTGAGCGGGACGATGGCCGCGAGAACATCCGAGGGGATTGCCCTCCGACTGCGAGATTTTCTCTTTGACCATATTCAACGTCTGACATTCTCTTATCACGACAAAACAAAAACAGGAGAACTCATCCAGCGGACTACTTCAGACGTGGACGCCGTGCGCCGCTTTTTCGCTGACCAGGCCATTGGCGTGGGGCGCATTGTGATGCTTTTTATCGTCAATTTGAGCGCGTTGCTGACCCTGAACGTGAAGCTGGCCTTAAGCTCGGTCGTTGTCGTTCCCTTTACCGTGGCTCTGTCTTTTTTCTTCTTCAAGCGGGTCTCGAAAGCCTACGAAGAATATCAAGATCAAGAAGCAATCCTCTCTGGTACGCTTCAGGAAAACCTGACCGGTGTACGCGTGGTAAAGGCGTTTGCCCGTCAAAAATACGAACGCGACAAATTCGAACGCGAGAACTGGAAAAAATTTCTCAAGGGCCGCAAGCTGCTCACCATGCATGCCTTGTATTGGCCTATTTCTGATATTCTAACGGGAGCGCAAATGCTAACCGGCTTTTACATAGGGGCGCGGATGGCTATAGCCGGTACTATTTCTGTAGGCACTTACATGGCTTTCGCGGGGATGCTGATTTGGATCATCTGGCCTATCCGCAATATGGGCCGGTTGATCGTCCAGATGTCCACCGGCTTGGTCTCTTATAAGCGCATCATGGATGTCGTCAAAGAAGATCGCGAACCCCTCACGGCGGGGGATTACGTTCCGGCCAGCGGCAAGGTCGAGGGAGAATTTATCTTCGACAAGGTCTCATTTGCTTATGAGGAGAAAGAAAGCGTCCTCAGAGAGATCAGTTTCCGCTGCGAACCTGGGCAGATAATCGCCCTGTTGGGGGGGACCGGTTCCGGGAAGTCCAGCCTGGTCAACCTCCTCCCCCGTTTCTACGAGTATGACAGCGGAAGCCTGACCCTGGACGGGGTGGAGATGAAACGCTATCCCCGAAAATTCCTCCGCCAACATATCGGCTTGGTAGAGCAGGAGCCTTTCCTGTTCTCACGCACCATCCGCGAGAATATCACTTACAGCGTAAAGCGCAAAGTACCCGAAGAGGAGATGATCGAAGCCGCTCAGGCAGCCGCTATCCATGAGGTAATTACCTCGTTCTCCAAAGGATACGATACGCTGGTCGGTGAAAAAGGTGTCACCCTCTCTGGCGGTCAAAAACAGCGCGTGGCCATTGCCCGGACGCTGCTCAAGAATCCCAAAATCTTGATCCTGGACGACGCCACCTCATCCGTGGACGTGGAGACCGAGGCCGACATCCACCGCGCCCTGGATAACTTGATGCGAGACCGAACCACGTTCATCATCGCTCATCGCGTTCAGAGCTTAATGCAAGCCAATCTCATCCTCGTCCTCGAGGAAGGGTGTATTGTCCAACAAGGCACGCACGAAGAATTGCTCCAAGAAGAAGGTGAGTATAAAGAGATTTTTGAATTGCAGACTAAGATTGATGAGGCGTTGGAAGAGGAACTAGGGATCAGGGACTAGGGATTAGTGACTAGGGGACTAGGAATCAGGAAATCAGGAGAACAGGAGAGCAGGAGAGCGGGAGAACAGGAGGGCAGGAGGGCAGGAGAACAGGAGGGCAGGAGAGCGGGAGAGCAGGAGAACAGGAGGGCAGGAGAGCAGGAGGGCAGG
>DAOUWT010000242.1 GCA_030666985.1 Chloroflexota bacterium | reverse complement strand
GCTGCGGTAGTCCTGCGACCACGCTTCTCCAAATCGGTAACCTCCAAAGCTATCAAATTGGGATCCTGGGTATAAGCAATTTTAGTCTGTCCGCCAAACGGAAAACGATGCATGGCGACGCCATGGGTTGAATTAGCATGAGCGGCAATTGCCATCCCGCCTGCTTCATTGATCAACCGGTAAGCAGTTAAGACATCTACGCTAGCCCCCACAGTCATTGAGCCTTCATCTAATTTTTCTGAAGGAATATTCAATTGTAATAAAAGATGTTCGATATCGCGAATGGGTTTACCAAACGGGAAAATTGCCAGAATATGAAAACCAAAAGTCGCGGTAAATTCAAAACCTGGTAACACTAAAATCTGCTTCAAAAGTTTTTCATATTCTCGTAAACGGGTCTTCTCTTCTGGCAATAGACGATTGAGCCGCTTCAGAAGTTCTAATTGTTCAATTTCTTCTTCCATCCGACGATAGCCTGCTACAGTGTTATGATCGGTGAAAGCGATAATATCCAGACCGCGTTTAGCGGACTGTTTCAGGATATCCAGGTAGCTCACTTCGGGCTTCACATAATCAGAAGACGCCGGAGTGTGCAAATGCAAATCCATTGTGTACCATTTTAAGGTATGTTTGTTATTTTTTGTCATAGTTCATTCTCTCCAAATGCCAATTACATTCTAAATATCGTTTCTAGGACTGCTGCGGGCTTGGAAATCAGTCTCAAATTCGATAATTTAGAATATAGGCTACAAGTATTTAATACACTATGAGAGAAGCTCTAAACGGTTTCTTACTCGAGTCGAGAAAAACTCAAAGCCCGGCTCCGATGTTCAAACCAAAGAGCTATTTCTTTCAAGATGTACTATAGATGTGTGCATGTAGAGCTTGTCTTTTTATAGACTTGCGTGTCGGATGAGAGGTTTCATGATTCTCACCAGGCTATACCGCAATTTCCAATAGCACACGGAGCGATGAACTCATTTCAAGAATGGGGTGATGAAACTATCTTCAATACAATTGGCTACCATGTGGTTCCGTCATAATAGAAATCAATTTGCGAAACCAAGAGTTTTAATAAGGTGTAAAAATAGCCTCAAATATTAGTTTATCACCGGCTTATATACGATTGAATTGAATCCATCAACTCGTCAAAGATATAGGGCTTAAGTACAAAATCATCAGCCCCGGCTTTTAATGCCTGCACACGCAGGTCAATACCCGAAGTCATTATGATCCGGATATCTCTCAACTCTGGAGTGCGGCGAATATGCTCCAGTATCTCATACCCACTGATTTCCGTGCCGCCGTCAGCCCACAGGTGAACGTCTAGCAAAACTAAATCAGGGAGTTCTTGGCTAAGAGTTTGGAAAATTATATTTTTATCAATAGCAACTAGCACCTGATAACCTTCCAATTTCAACAGGGTCTCTAATAACCTAAGAATGGTAACATTGTCTTCAATAATTAGAATCTTAGCCATATTTATATTACCACTTCTAAAGTAATCATTCAGACCCCGTGGATTTGTGGGGGAGGGTGCCACGCGGGGGCGTGAGACCGAGCCAGAGGCGCTTGACCACGCCCAAACGGGGAAAAACCCTGGGGGTTGGTACACGCCGGGGCTTGGCGCGCGCCGGGGCGAGGTTTTTCCATCCCCCAGCCGCTTGCGCCCCCACCAATCTCCAACAGGGAGTGGGCGGTTACGAGTCTTTCTCTAAAGATATTTCGAAAACATCCTCAATGGTTTCAACAAAGATGAAATCAATTGCTTCTAGAATCTCCTCAGGCAGGTCTTCGAGGTCAGCCTGGTTGCGTTTGGGGAGAAGCACAATTGTGGAACCTGCCCGATAGGCAGCCAGGACTTTTTCTTTAATCCCGCCGACCGGTAGGACCTGCCCGCGTAAGGTGATCTCACCAGTCATGCTGACGCCCTCACGTACCAGACGTCCCGATATCAAGGAAATCAAGGCGGTAGCCATGGTAACACCCGCAGAAGGCCCATCTTTTGGCTGCGCTCCAGCCGGGACGTGGAGATGTATGTCGTGCGCGGCAAAGAAATCATTTTCCAAACCAAAATCTTCAGCGCGGGAACGCAAATAGGACAGGGCCGCTTGGGCAGATTCTTTCATCACATCGCCCAGTGAGCCTGTGAGTTGGAACTTATTGTTGCCGGGCATTAGCGTGGCTTCCACAAACAAAACTTCGCCGCCAGTGGAAGTCCAAGCGAGGCCGGCAGCAACACCGGGAATCGAGGTTCGTTCTGCGATTTCTTCGGTACCAAAGAACTTAGGACGGCCCAAGAATTCCCGGACTTTTTCGAGGCCAATCTCCAAAGATTCAATCTTACCCTCTGCTATTTGGGTCACCACTTTCCGGCATATAGAGCCAAGTTCGCGCTCCAAATTACGCACACCAGCCTCTCGAGTATAAGAGCGAATGATTATTTGCAGGGCATCGTCGGAAAACGAGATTTCCTCAGTCCGCAATCCATTCTCGCGCATCTGGCGCGGGATGAGATATTGCTTAGCTATGGCTTTTTTCTCTTTGTCGGTGTAACCTGAAAGCCGGATAATCTCCATGCGGTCCCGCAGGGGAGCGGGAATAGGCTCGAGCAGGTTCGCAGTGGTGATGAACATTGTCTTAGACAAGTCGTAGGCTATTTCCATGTAGTGATCCCGAAACTCGGAATTCTGTTCAGGGTCAAGCACTTCGAGCAGGGCTGAGGTGGGGTCGCCGCGATAACCCTGTCCTAGCTTGTCAATCTCGTCCAACATGAAGACGGGGTTATTGGACTCGACGCGGCGCAAGGACTGAATAATGCGTCCCGGCATAGAGCCAATATACGTGCGACGATGTCCGCGTATTTCTGCTTCATCCCGGATGCCTCCCAAAGACGTTCGAATGAACTTACGTCCCATAGAGCGAGCAATAGATCGGCCTAAAGAGGTTTTCCCTACCCCAGGAGGCCCTACAAAGCACAAGATCACACCCTCGCGAATTTGACGGATGTCATCCTCAGGCTGGGTTTCAAATTCACCGGCACGTTCTTTGCGCATCTTGCGGACTGCTAAGAACTCTAGTACGCGCTCCTTGATGTCTTCCAACCCGTAATGATCTTCATCTAACACCTGCCGGGCATGGTCAATGGCCAGATTATCCTCTGTAGTCTTCGACCAGGGGAGAGAAACCATCCAATCAAGATAAGTGCGGATAACGCCATACTCAGCAGAAGCCGTTGGAAGATGCGATATGCGATCCAATTCGTGGAGGGCCTGTTTTTCAGCCTCTTCGGGCATTTCTGCTGCTTCGATCTTTTGGCGGAATTCCCCAACCTCAACCGTTTGCTCATCTTTCTCCCCTAACTCGGTTTGAATGGCCTTAAGCTGCTCTCGCAAGAAGTATTCCCGTTGAACTTTGCCGATTTCAGAACGAGCTTGCCGCTGAATCTTTTGGCCTATCTCAAGCATTTCCACTTCACGAGTCATAAAGCTGACCAACTTATGAAGTTTCTTAGAAATCCCATCTAACTCGAGCAATTCTTGGGCATCTTCAAGGTCCAGGTCTTGAAAAGTAGCTACATTATAAGCAATTTGGATGGGGTCGTCCAAAGCCATCACGGCCTCTACCAATTCATGGGGAATGGAAGGGGCCATTTCGGCAATGTGGAAAAACTGGTCCCGCATCTTGCGGGCCATAGCCTCGATTTCCAGGCTTTCTTCTGTTATGACCGGACTTAGTTCAATATTAGCCCTGAGGTAAGGTTCCTCGTGTTCGAACTCTTTGATCCTACAACGTGCCATTCCCTGTACCAGGAGGCGGATTGTACCATCTGGGGCCCGAAATAAGCGGTGAACGGTAGAAACAGTTCCAACCGAATATAGATCCTCTGGCCCAGGAGCTTCTAATTCTGGATTCCGAGATGCTACCAAGACAACCAAACGATCATCTTCAGTAAGGACATCATCGACCAAACGAATCGAACGAGGTTGACCAATTGTGAGAGGGACAGCGGTGTGAGGATAGACAACTAAACCACGGAGTGGGAGAACCGGGAGCGTAACAGGAATGTTCGCCAACAAAGTTTCTCCTGACCCCTCTTCTTCTCCCCTCACATCTTCATTCGAAATACTCGACAACATAGTTCGCGAGAAGAAATCGTGCACAGCAAAATCTGTTTGTTCAATCCATTCTAATAATTCTAAAACTTCTGTATTCCAGCGTGAAGCAGGCATGAAAGTTCATTCCTCAATAACAACGCAGTCTGATTTCGCCTGGGGCAAAACCAGCTCTCAATAACCATTCGGGCAGCAAAAGGTTACGTCTCGGCATCTTAGGTAGTTCCAGAATTTAAATCTTCCCAAATTCCGTGGAGCGTGATGCGTAAAACGTGACAAAAGCTCTTCACGTATCACGAATTACGTTTCACGGTGGGATAGATTATTTTTTGGAAATCCCTCAATATTCCAACAAAGCATTCTAGCATAAAAAAAGAGGTGAGAGGAACCATAAATTCAATACTTACACAAAGTTAATGTTTAGATCTACAATTCCCCCGGATGTACCGAAGCGCGTAAATCTCCTCGAGC
>DAOUWT010000034.1 GCA_030666985.1 Chloroflexota bacterium | reverse complement strand
TTCCCCGTACCCCGCCCGCAGGATGTGGCCATCCTGCTTGAGCGTAGTGACATATTTTGAGGTTTTTTACTAGAGGTATGTGAACGGTTACGCCGTAAGATATTACGCTTCACTCTTTACTCATTACGTTTTACTCTTTACTCATCACTCTAAGCTTTTGTGGATAACCCTGTTGATAAAGTTCATAAAAACGGTCTAAATTTGTGGATAACTGGAGGGTAACGGGGGGCAAACTGTGGATAAGTTTATCAACACATAAACTGAGATTGGGGGAACGAGAAACGCTAAGACCGGCCTCTGCGAGGGATGTGGGGCGGATTAGGGCAGGATCAAACCCAAATTTTTCGGCGATTTTTACTCCAAAATCATATTTGCTCAAGCTCTCTTTGCTGCCCACGTGGTATAGGCCGTGCAAATCTTCTGCCATCATAGTTAGGAGAACCTTTCCTAAATCATTGGCCAAGAGAGGGCTGAAATATACGTCCGTAAAGCCCATCATAGGCTTACCAGCCTGGAGATTGTTGAAGAAGAATTCGGCCAGGCTGCGTTTCCCGCTCAAGCTCCATCCGAAGAGATTCACGCGGGCGATGATTGCGGCTGACGTTCTGTCAGCTAGGGGATAAACAGCTTCAACGGTGTATTCACCGGCTAATTTGGTATGAGCGTAAATACTGAGGGGGTTGGGGTCGTCGGTCTCTGTGTAATTTCCCTTTTGGCCGTCAAATACCGCATCCGTGGAAATGTGTACCAGGCACGCGCCTCTTTCTTTGGCGGCTGCGGCTATTCGTCCGGGCAGCGCGGCGTTGAGCCCTCGCGCCAGGTCGGGGTCCCGCTCGCAGGCATCGAGATTCGCCAACGCGGCGCAGTGGATGACCCAATCGGGGCGGGCGGCCTCGAAGACGCGCTCGACTTCGCCGGGGGCCAGCAAATCGCTCACCAGGACGGTAAAACCATCCCCCCGGAGGGGGTGGGCGTTCACCACGCCGAAGACGGTATGTCCCTCCGCCACGGCTTCCAGGGCGACGTTCAGGCCCAGCAATCCGCTTGCGCCTGTGACCAATATCCGCATTATCCGCCTGCCTCGTGTAATTTCTCGAAAGGCTCGATAATTTCTTGGATGTCTTCCTCGTTTAGCCACGCCGTGTTGCGGTCGCTGGAATATTTAAAGCCATCTTCGACGGGCTGGCCGAGTTTTTCCCATTCTCCGCCGAACCAAAAGGCTTCCACGGGCTGAACCACGAACATGTCCTCTAACTCCACCGTGGAGCGGGACTCGTCGCGGGAGATGAGCACCTCGTGCAGCTTCTCGCCGGGGCGGATGCCGATGACTTTTATCTCGGCAGTGGGGGAAACCGCTCGCGCCAAATCCATGATGCGCATGCTGGGGATTTTGGGGACGAAGACCTCGCCGCCTTGCATCTGCTCCACGGTGCGGATGACGAAGTGCGCCCCCTGTTCCAGCGTCAGCCAGAAGCGGGTCATGCGCTTGTCGGTCACGGTGAGGGTGTTGCTTTCTTCGCGCTGGCGGATGAAGACTGGCACCACGCTCCCGCGGCTGCCGACCACGTTCCCGTAGCGGGTGCAGCTCAGGCGGGTTTTCCGTCCCCCGGCGTAGGCGTTGCTCTGCACGATGAGCTTTTCAGCGGATAGCTTCGTTGCTCCGTAGAGGTTGACGGGGTTGACGGCTTTATCTGTGCTGAGGGCGAGGACTTTCTCTACCCCAGCGTCTAGGGCGGCGTCAACGACGTTGCTGCTCCCTAGAATGTTGGTCTTGACGGCTTCCATGGGATTGTACTCACAGGCCGGAACTTGCTTGAGGGCTGCGGAGTGGATGACAATATCCACCCCCTGCATGGCGCGGCGCAACCGGGGGAGGTCGCGGATGTTGCCAATGAAGTAGCGCATGTTGTCTTGGTCAAAGCCGTTGACGCGCATTTGATGCTGCTTAAGCTCGTCGCGGCTGTAGACAATGAGTTTTTTAGGATGGTACTTTGCTTGCACAATCTCGATGAATTTTTTGCCAAAGGATCCGGTGCCGCCAGTGATTAATATTGTTTTGTCTTTCCAGTGCATGATTACTCCTGAAGTGAAACGTGATGTGTGAAAAGTGATGAGTGATGAGTGAAATTACGTTTCACGTTTCACTCTTCACGTCTCACGTTTTACTCTTCACTCTTCGCCACTTAATAGGCTCTCCTACTAAATAGCGGAACGTGTCTCCAAATTTGTTAAGACCTTCTTCGCTCAAGACGCGTTTTATGGGCCATTCCTCCACTCCATCCCAGAGATGTTGTACGTGCCAAGGGAAGGGGAAGGGGTAGTCGAAAAAGAAGCGATAAGCATAAGTCCAGGCCCGCTCAACTTGCTCTTTAGAGAGGTTATTCTCAGCGGGTTCCTCGAGTAACTTTTCAAGAAAGCCAAAATATTCTTCCCATGTATGGGGGTCTGAGGTAAAGCCTTTTCCTCTGTAATGCGTTTCTCCCACCACAATCACTGGCAAGCCGCTCATTGCCATTTCCATACCCAGGGTGGTGGTGAAAACTGTCGCAAAAGAGGCGATTTCAACCAAATCGTAGCTGTTTATGGCGGCATCGGCGGGAATGATGTGGATATGCTCGGGTAACTCGTCAAAGTAATCCCCTAGGATTTCATACACAGAGGGACCCCAGCTCAACTGCTCCCCAGGGTGGATGCGGATCACAAGCTGGTATTGAGGTCTCTCGATAATGTATTCGATGGTACGGACGATCCATTCCGTCATGCTGTGGCTGAAGATTTGGCGTCCGAGCGTTAAACTGTCTCCCAGGACGTTTGTGGGCAGGAAGACGATTGGGCGTTGATCCAGCCCCAAAGTGGAACGGACTTCTTCGCCGCCCTGACTAGCCGTCTTTTGCCATTGCCGGGAAAAATTCTTCCATAAATCCGCTCCCCGCCGGGCGGCGTATAATTCCCGGATGCGTTCCCTCTCCTCATTGCTAAGTGCTGTATCCTTATAAGCGTCCCACATTTGACCGGTCTCTTGGCGCATGACGTCCCGATTTTGGGCCAGCCACATTCGCTCCCGTTGTTCGCCAAACTCATAGGTGACAACGGGAATGTCAAGATAACGCCCAACATGGAAAAGTACTCCAAATTCCAGAATGCTTCCGTTAGGGACTACGATCATGTCGGGGGCATTATCTTTCAGCCAAGCTAAGATAGTTTTTGCAAATGTTGTATTACGCTCTAGGCGCAATTTGTATAAATCGCTATTAACGTCTACATCTTCGCGCATCAAACTATATTTAACGTCCCGCAAAGCGGCTTCTTTAATTTTCTCTTCTAATTCTGCGGGGAGGGCAATGTTGTTTTTCTTCTCCCACAAGGAAACAATATTCAATAAAGGAGCAGCCGGTTTCAGGGTTTTCTTGATATAAGCCACTTGCCTTCGCAGATCAAATTTTCTCTCTTTTTCCTTCCACGTTGTATAGGGCAAAAAGCCAAAAGAAACATCGTGCCCCAGGCCTGCCAGAGCTAATCCCAGCACCGTTACCTGGCGCGTCCAGGTGCTTAGGGCCGTGAATATGAGAACTCGTTTCCCAGTCTCAGAAAACTGGCGTGCCTCTGAGGCGTCTTTCAGTAATTGCGGCAAGCGGTTTTTGAGTTCTCCCAGCGAGAAAGAACCCGGGGGAGGGGTACTCGCCTGTTGCAGGTACCAATATACCTCGGCGGTTAGGGGGATGTCCTTGATGAATTCTTTCAATGAGTTGATGCGTTGTTTCTCTTCCATGGTTTTATAAGACTCTAAATACATAACCTGGACAAGGCCGCGTTGCTACCAAGCCAGAACCAAAAAACTTATTCACCACAAAGGCGCGAAGGCACGAAGCGCACAAAGGGTTTCTTCGTGTTCTTTGAGTCTCCGTGGTAAATTTCTTGTTTTTTGTGCAAACATTTCACTGCTAAGGTACTAAGCAAAAGTTTTCGGTAGTGGTCACTCATCAACTGACCACGCTCAAGCTGGATCGCCAGATCCAGCGGATTGAGTCCGGGGGAACTGGCGTTCCCCCTCGAGCTTACAAGTTGGAGATTGGCGGGGAGGCAGGCGGCTGGGGAGCGGAAAACCTCGCCCCCGCGTCGCCCTCCCCCCTCGGCGGGGCAACCTCCCCCCCGCGCCGCCCTCCCCCCCCCGCGTGGCACCTCCCCCAAATCCACCGGGGCTGAATAATCACTAATTATCTACCTGATTGATCTCCCAAGCTAAACGCGGACGTATCACCCCTCTCCGGTTTTCGGCCCATTGCTTCCCCGGAGCGCCTGTCCCATCCACGTTGAACACTAAGGCTCGCAAGTCTTGGAAGTATCGCTTGACCCGATAGGCGCTGGCGTTCATTCCCAGGGCGTAACGTCCTTCGTTGAGGATGTCAGCGGGAATCACGCAGCGGCTGATGTAATGACCGGGCGGGCGGGTTGCCATGGCCTGGTATTGTTCTGGGTTATCCGTATCGAAAGCCGTAAAGACATACGCTCCCCGCATATTGCGCAAATAAAGTCCCACGCGGAGGGCTTGGATGGGTTCATCCAGGCGATACTCAATCTCTATGGTAAGTGGTTGGGTGGAGCGGATGAGGTCTACCACCTGGCCTTGAGCGTTTTTGACCCGCAGGGCAAGGGGGATAAAAGGAGCGGCCTGGGGGGGGACTTCGGCCCCGTGGGGGGCTTCATCCGCGGCCCAGACACGTTCGCCTGTCTTGAAGCCGGAGGACATGTAATAATCTATCGCTTGCTGCGTGGGAGCGCGGTATACCAACTCTCCCTTTTCGAGGACAATGGTCTCTTCGGTTAGGCGGGAGATGGCGGACATGTCGTGGCTGACGAATAGAACAGTGCGCCCCTCTTGGGCTACGTCGCTCATTTTGCCCAAACATTTGCGCTGGAACTCGGCGTCCCCCACGGCTAGGACCTCGTCCACGACCAAGATTTCCGGCTCCAGGTGGGCGGCCACGGAGAATGCCAAACGCAGGTACATGCCGCTGGAGTAGCGTTTGACCGGGGTATCTATGAATTTTTCTACGCCCGAAAATGCTACCATTTCGTCGAATTTGCGCTCAATATCGATACGTTTCATGCCCAGGATAGCGCCGTTGAGGTAGATGTTCTCGCGCCCTGTGAGTTCGGGGTGGAAGCCGGTTCCGACCTCCAATAAAGAACCAACTCTCCCTCGTATGGTAACCTCCCCCTCGGTGGGTTCCGTGACGCGCGAGAGAACTTTCAGGAGGGTGCTTTTCCCCGCCCCATTGCGGCCAATCACTCCCAAGACTTGTCCTCTATCCACCGTAAAAGAGATGTCATTCAAGGCCCAAATCACATCCGCCGCATTCTCTTTTTTCCCGGCAGGCAGGCTCTTGCGTATGCGCTGAAAGGGGGATTTTAGCGTGTTTGCAATTGCATCCCGCAGTGTAGGGAATTTTTCGGGCGCGATGCCAATACGGTATTTTTTGCCTAGATTTTCAACACGTATAACTGTATCACTCATAATTTAGACCACGTTGTTTAAACCACATCCGCAAAGGTGCGCTCCATGCGGCGGAAATAAAATAATCCGCTAATTAAAATTAAAATGGATATTAGAATTGAAACTGACAAAGTTGTAGCAGCATCGGCCCCTAAATCTGTTCCCAGCAAGGCCCAGCGGAAACCTTGCACGACGCCCGCCATGGGGTTTAGGGCGTAGACTATTTGCCACTTGGGAGAAACGATTTGCGCGGAGTAAGCAACTGGGGTCGCATACAGCCATACTTGAGTGAGGAAGGGGATTATGTAACCCACGTCACGAAATTGAACGTTGAGGGCTGAAAACCATAATCCTATACCCAGGGCCGTTAACAACGCCAGTATCAAAAATAAAGGTAAAGTCCAAATAGCCGAAGTAGGCTTTACGCCATAATAAAACATCATTCCAATCAAAATCACGAAGGCAATCCCAAAATCAACCAAGCCGCTAATGATAGACGAGAAAGGTATGACTAAGCGCGGAAAATAAATTTTCGTGATCATACTACGATTGGAAACCATAGAGCGGCTCGTATCACTTAAAGCCTTAGAAAAAAGCTGCCACGGCAAGAGAGCGGTGAAGGTGAACAATTCATAAGGCACACCCTCGGAGTCTAGTTTAGCCACGTGCCCAAAAATCAGCGTGAAGACGATCATGGTGACCAATGGCCTAATAACGGCCCAAGCTGCTCCCAAGAGGGTCTGTTTGTATCTGACTTTTATATCGCGCCAGGTCAGGAAATAGACCAACTCCCGGTAGTGCCAAATATCCCGCAGGTTGAGGGCAGACCAGCCTCGGGAGGGCTTGATGTGGGTGATTTCGAGTTCTTGGTTGGGTTGTAGTGTTAGTTCGGACATAGTGGTGCGTGATGCGTGATGAGTGATGAGTGATGCGTGTTGCGTGATGCGTGTTGCGTGATGAGTGATGAGTGATGAGTGATGCGTGTTGCGTGATGCGTGATGCGTGTTGCGTGATTTTACGCTTCACGTTTTCACGTTTCACGTCTTCACGTTTCACCAAGTTTAGAGCTAATCCCGGTTTTCGCGGAACCAGGCAATGGTGCGTTTAAGCCCTTCCTGGAACGGCATCTCGGCTTGGAAGTCAAAACGCTCTCGGGCGCGGCTGGTATCAAGGGCGCGGCGGGGCTGCCCGTTGGGCTTGGTGGTATCCCAAACTATTTCGCCGCTGAAGCCGGTCAGGTCCGCTATTTGGTGAGCTAAATCCTTGATGCTGATTTCCTCGCCAGCCCCCAGGTTGACCGGTTCGCTGGAGTTATAGCGCTCAGCCGCCAAAACGATACCCCGGGCCGCGTCCCCGGCGTAGAAGAACTCCCGCGTGGGAGAGCCATCCCCCCACAGGGTCACTTTATCCCCCCCGCGTTCTTGAGCCTCGATCATTTTGCGGATCAGGGCCGGGATGACGTGGGAGGTCTCAAGGTCAAAATTATCACCCGGTCCATAGAGGTTTACGGGCAATAAAAAGATGGAGTTGAAGCCATATTGTTCACGGTAGGTTTGAGATTGGACTAAAAGCATTTTCTTCGCCAAGCCATAAGGGGCATTGGTTTCCTCTGGGTAGCCGTCCCAGAGGTTTTCCTCTTTGAAGGGTATGGGAGTAAATTTAGGATAGGCGCATATGGTGCCAATGGCTACAAATTTCTCTACCCCAGCCTCCCAGGCTTCGTGCATGAGGGGGACGCCCATCATGAGGTTCTTATAGAAGAACTCAGCCGGGCGAGCTTTGTTGGCTCCAATACCGCCTACTATTGCAGCCAAGTGAATGATGATGTCAGGTTGGGCATCATTCAGCATGCGGCGGATAGTGTCGATTTTCGTGAGGTCGTAATCTTCAATGTGGGGGATGAAGATTTCACTTGCTCCGCGTTCGCGGAGAGTCTTTTGAACATAATGTCCCAAAAACCCGGCCCCGCCAGTCACGCAAACTCGTTTATCAGCCCAAAAATCCTTAGGGTTTGGGTAATCTTTTTTGGTCATCTTTTACCTCTCCATACTGATAACTTGATCTTCCCAATTGTGCCAGTCGTCGAAACGCTCGGTGACAATTTTCTTGCCCTCGCCCGGGGCTTCTTCGCCTAGGCGTTCCAGGTCAGCATCAACCATGATGCGCACCAAACTGTCGTAGCGAACTTTCGGCTCCCAGCCTAAGATTTCCTTGGATTTGCTGGCATTAGCTTCCAGGTAATCTACCTCTGTGGGACGGAAATAGCGCGGGTCAATTTTTACGTAGTCTTCATAGTCTAGCCCTACATAACTGAAGGCCGCGTCCACAAATTCCCGCACAGTGTGGGCTTCTCCGGTGCCAATGGCAATGTCATGTGGCTCGTCTTGTTGAAGCATTAGCCACATGGCTTCCACGTATTCGGGCGCGTAGCCCCAATCCCGTTTGGCGTCCAAATTTCCTAGATACAGGGCGTTTTGCTTGCCGGCCACAATAGCAGCCACGGCTCGGGTAATTTTCCGGGTCACAAATGTTTCCCCGCGCCGGGGAGATTCGTGATTGAAGAGAATGCCGTTGCAAGCAAACATGTCGTAGCCGTCAGCGTAGTTGCGCGTCATCCAATAGGCATAGAGTTTGGCAACAGCGTAAGGGCTTTGAGGTTGGAAGGGGGTTTTTTCGCTTTGGGGAGGAGCTGCGCTGCCAAATAGCTCGCTGGTGGAAGCCTGATAAAAACGAGCATCGGTCTCACAGCGGCGAAGAGACTCTAAAATGCGGGCTACGCCTAATCCTGTGACATCTCCCGTGTACTCTGGCATGTCAAAGCTAACTCGGACATGGCTCTGGGCGGCCAGATTATATACTTCGTCGGGTTGCACTTCTTGGATCACTCTCTCAAGGCTGTCTGAACTGGCAAGGTCTCCGTAGTGCAAGAATAACTGCACGTCAGCGCCGTTGTGAGGGTCGCGGTAAATGTGATCCAGCCTCCGCGTGGTGAAGGTGCTCGAACGGCGGATAATGCCGTGGACTTCATATCCTTTCCAAAGTAAGAATTCTGTCAAATACGAACCGTCTTGACCGGTGACACCGGTAATCAAAGCTTTTTTCATGAAATCTCCTGTGTGTGAAACGTAAAGAGCGAAACGTGATGAGTGAAAGGTGATAAGTGAAACGTGATGAGTGAAACGTAATGAGTAATGAGTAAAACGTAATCTTGAGACTTCCATTCACTCGTTACTTGTTACTCGTTACTCATCACTCGTTACTCATCACTTCACTCGTTACTCATCACTCATCACTCATCACTCGTCACTCATCACTGTACAATAAAACGAGCGTTACGATAACGCTCATCGGCGGGATTTTTAATCAGGCCTTGTTGAATAGCTTCTAAAACTTCTCTAACGCCATCATCAACGGTTTTTTGAGCCTTGAAACCTAATTGGCGTTGGATTTTTTCGAATGAGACTGTTAGATCACGCATGTCGCCGCCGAAGGTAATATCTTTGTAGCGGACAAGGGTTTTGGGCAAACGCTTGAGGATCAGTTTGACTACTTCGTCTTTCGTCAGGTTCCCATCAGGAGTGCCAAGGTTATAAACCTCTCCGCGGATTGTCTCCTCGGGAGCATGCAATCCGAGCATGATACCACGAACCGCGTCTTGGATGTGTACAAAGGAACGTGAATATCCCCGCTGGTAAATTACTAATTTATGGTTACGAAAGGCTTCCCATACAAACTGGTTGATAATCATGTCAAAACGCGGGCGGGGAGCAAGTCCGTATACCGTTGCCAGGCGGAAAATCAAGGGGGTGCAAGGTGCATCCCTTTGCTCTAGTAAATAGCGCTCCGAGGCGACTTTCGTTTCTGCGTATAGTGATTGGGGATTGAGGATGGTGTCTTCCGTCACACGCTTACCTGTCTCGGATAAGCCATAATTGCTGTAGGTAGAAATGTAAATGAAGCGGGGGATGTCCAGCTCGAGCGACTGAGCGTAAACGTGCTCGGTGGCTTCCACGTTGTAGCGCCAGGCCACCTGCCTCCCCACTGCCTGGCAGGCGGGGAAACCGGCCAGGGCGGCCAAATGCACCACAGCGTGGGGGGTGGGCCAATCCCCCCTCAGGGCGGCCCGGACGGCCCGGGGCTCCCACACATCTGCCTGAAAGAAATGAAAATTGGGATGCGATAAGTACGAGAGCAAAGCCTCTCCCCCGAAAAGCAGCTCGTCCACAACTGTGACGTGATAGCCTTGCCGCAGCAGCTCCCCCGTCAAAAAGGAACCGATATATCCCGCGCCGCCTGTTACCAAAACATGTTGCTGGGGGGTCATGCGGCCTCCTTGACTTCTTTCAAGTACACCCGGTAGCCGCGGATTTCGAGAATGGGGACGTCTCCTTGCTCTACTACCTCCACTCCTTGCTCAAGGCAGGTCAGACGGCACACGTCCGCTATTTCACTATTGCTTTCTATCATTACTTGGGAGTACCCGGCTTCTGCCACGTCACTCAAGAATGTTTTCACGTCATTGCGCGTCTGCCGGTACAAACGCATCTGGTTTTCCACATAGTCAAGCGTCAACTTCGCGCGGAGTGCCAAGCCTTCGGGCGTGATAATATAACGCAGTTTTTTGCGTTGAGCACGTTTGGTTTTCACATACCCTTTATAGACCAATCGCTTGATGTGCCAGTTCACAGTAGCTGCTGCCACGCCAATCTTATCTGCCAGGGTAGCTTGGTTGATGTCGGGGTCATTTTCAATATACCCTAGTAAAATACGCTCTCGCTCTTCTTGTTCGGGACTTAAAGCATCATCTTTATAATTCATTTGCTGAATTATAACTTTAAAAGGAGAGAGGTCAAGGGAGAAGGCCTAATATACTATAATATACCCAGGGCTGTTCAGTTCTCTCACGGTATTTTTAGGCAAATCGTAGCCACCAGCTTTTGATTGTGCGTTCATGAAAACCAAATGCTTTTTGTATTGCTTTTAGTGGACAACCGTAGGCAAGCAAGGTAATGACTAGCATTACAGTTTTTGGCTCGGTGCGTAAACGATAAAAAATAGTTCCCTACATCCACACCTACGTCCAGGCTATTCTTCAGCGGGGGTAAATTACCATGGGAATGACCGAACAAGTGCCAACCTCCGTAATGCGACCGATCCCAGACGCGCATGGTGGTAAAGGTGTTTCGGTGTTTTGTTTTCATGGGAAAATCTAAAAATGTTAATCCAAAGCGTGAAATTTGTGTTATAATGAAAAAGCCAGAGACAAAGTTCGGCTCCATGCCGTGTAATTGTCTGGTTGCGACCAGTTCAATTCTATATCTCTGGCAAGTCATTATCCAAAGCCGCTAATTTTAGCGGCTTTTTTCTTGTGTAATATACGCCATAAGGATTCTTACGAGTGTTGTCCAAATCATGCACTAAACTGAAAGATGGCCATAACAAGTCGAGATATCGATCTTCTTTGCGTTCATAAAAGCGTTGTAAACTCCACAGAAAATAATCAACAGCCTGAAGTCCAGCATTCTCTTGTGATGTTTGATGAATAAGCGAAATAGTTGACGAGGCCTTCTTCCCCGACTGTTGCGAGAAACGTTCCTGAGATTTTTCTAAAGCTTTTCTTAAAGCTTCTGTTCGGTCTTTTTTCCAACGCTTTGAGAAAAAGATTTCATAATGAGGGTCTTTGTGCAAGATATTTTTGAATAATACTCTGATCATATAATCATATAATTCGTTCGGACGATAGCGATAGGAGATGTCTAGTGTGTTGCGGCGTTGAACATATCTCAATACACGTTGCTTATCACGAATCACAGCCAGAAAACGACATTTATGTTTCTGTAATAATGCAAATACCTCTCTTCGGACTTCAGGTAGATCATCTTTAGCATGAAAATATAGTGCAGTTTTTCGAGCTGAAGGTTGCACGGACGGTACGCCCTTGAAGTAGGGGTCTGCCAATAAAGACATACGTAATTCATCCATGTTTTTTTGCAAAGAAACCGGGTCAGAAATATCTAACACGCCAAGAATGAAATAACGCGAACACCCAGATGTGCCAATCAATACTTTTCCACGACGGCTATAAATTGTGGCATCGCCCGCTTCATCTACATAGTATTTTCGAATTGATGGGGGGTTTTTCATGAATTCACCTTTGGCAAATAAATATAAATGTCAAGAATATCAACTGGTAATTTTGCTTCTACACGATAACGCTCTCTATGCTTTGCCTCATCTCTCATGCGGCGGGGAGGATAAGAGTAACTCTTCGTGGTCGCCAGAGCGTGCACAGCAAAAAACGATCTTTTTTCAGAGGAGTCAAAAAAATAAGCCAAAGGGGCGGTAATCCCAACAATCCACGCCCACATCCAGGCTATTCTTTAGCTGGGATAAATTCCCATGCGAATGACCGAACAAATGCCAACTCCCGTAATGCGACCGGTCCCAGACGCGCATGGCATAATGGCACAATACAATCGGTTGGGGATGTTTCTCGTTTGGGAGGGATACACTGAACGTATACAGCGGCGGAAGTATGGTGACGGGGTGGCCTGAGCGGGAGAAGTAATCCTTTCCCTTGAGCCATTTTCTATCGTGTCCCCCAGGGACAATGAATATCTTCCCATTGAGGCGCAGAAAATAAACCCGCGCAGCTTCCTTTCCAGCCAACGTGAAATCCCCCAGGTGGTAGATGGTGTCATCGGGATTGACCGCCTTGTTCCAATTTTCAATCAATGTTTCGTCCATCTCTTCCAGGGAGGAAAACGGCCGCTCGCAGTATTTAATGATGTTGGCATGCCCGAAATGGGTGTCAGCCGTGAACCAGGTGGTCATGTCTCTCTCGCTTTTTCAAATATTTATTCGGTCGCCTCAGGCAAGTAGATCCCAATGTCCTCCTGGGTCATAACTGCCGCTTCGTCCGAGATGGGCAAACCCTCCATCAGCCAGGCTAACGGATATTTGATACCCTCGATAACCTCCTCACTGGCTTTGGGATAGGGCTTATGCAGCAAGTACTTGGCCATGTCCAAGAAAAGATAATCCCGATCATCCAATTCTCCCAAAAAGGCGTAATAATCTAACTCGGCCAGTATCAGGTCGGGGACGCCTTTCTCGTCAGCCCAGTTGCGGATGATGCGTGTCGTGATTTCCATTTATATTTCCTTCAGCACATCGATGTTTTCGCGGATACGCCAGCGAGCGTCCACCTCCCCCACGTTTGGCCCGTGAGGATCCAGGGGGTAGGTGTGCTCCCCCACCAAGCGGACGATGCCCGCCAGGAGATGCTCATCTTCTATTGTCTGCAATGTGCGCAGACGCTCCAGGATCAGGCCCAGCCGCTGGGTGAGGGCTTGGTTGTCCATCCGCCTGAGGTAATCCAAGAGCTTGTTTGCTGCTACTTCCTCAACCAGGACACTGATGGTACGGGTCACTTCGTCTACACCACCACATAGGTCAAACCGCTCCAGGCAATCCAAGATGGTCTTTTCGGGGTCAGATACATTGAGACGGGCTTCTCGGTAGGCCATATCATAAAAACCAAAAAGCTTGGATTGCTTAAGTTGTACAAAATCGATTTGCGTCTGGCCCATCTCAATTGGGCGACGCTGCCGGGATGTGGCAACCATCAAAGCAAAGGGTAGCTGGTGGGCTGCCCCGTGTAGGGAGGCCGCGCTCTGGTAAGCGACGTAATAGGCATCCCCCTCTCCGTTGGCCTTCATCAACTCGTCAATGATCAAATGCGGATCAATGACGTAGTTCTTGCGTCCATAAAGCACGTCAGGCGGGATAACCGCGTAGCGGCCTCGCCCAATGCGATAGATGCCCCCCTTACGGGCCATCCTGGAGAGTAAATTGACAGCGTGCTTACGCGAGACATCAACCATGCGTGTGGCAATGTCAGCGTTGAGCAGGTTTATACCCTGCCGCTGACAGGCGAAGTAGATGGTTTGTTCCAGGTGGCTGAGTTGAATCGTATCAGGCTGCGCGGTCATTTGTGTTCACCATTTGAGTTGCTAACAAGCATAACGCTACTGTAGCTGTGGCATTACGTATACATAAACTGATTATAACTGGCTGATGGATATCTGTCAACATCAACAAAAATCAGCAATAAGCAATGAAATGTAGCAACATTTCTTCGCTCACCAAGCCTAAGGTTTTCGCAGTCACCATGCAAATTACCTTTTATGTCTGCTATCTTGTCTGTTAGGGCAATTACACCATCCGGATGGTAAGTGCCCAAAGATGTGTTCGTCAATCGGCAAAACCGTTGTTACATATCTCCGCCCTGTCGTAGACTTACTGTGCAAGTTATTGCCATTTAGAACATTATGCACGGTTTATGCACCCTATGCACGCATAGGCGTTTATAGCGTGCATAGGGTGTCCACCGACCTTGTCTTTCCTTACGTATTCATCAAAGACAAAAAATCGATTGTGCTGATAAACGAAAGTAAAACACAACAATTCATATTTTACTTTCCGCACCTTATTCAACAGACTGCCTGTACGTTTCAATGGCCTTTTTTGTAGTATGCCAATTTCTCCCGTGTTTGATGGCTTCCAAACGACCTTTGCGTGCCAAAAGACTGAGATATTCTTGACTGTAGGGGGTATTTTGGGCGGCTTCTCGCAGGGGTATCCATTTTTCTTTGGCGGGCTTTGGACCAGTCTGGGGTGTACAGGCTTCCAAATAGAAGATAAGGCTGCGTTCTACATTGCGCCCTAAAAAGTTAACCAACGGTTCAGGGCGGCCATCATCTGCTTGAGCCAGGACGCGGTAGTATTGTTTGCGCTGAATGTTTTGGATGATAGTGGGCGGGTAGCCTGCTTGCATCAGGATTAAATTCAGCACTAAGCGAGCTGTGCGTCCATTGCCATCAATGAAAGGATGAATAGCCACAAGGCGGTAGTGCGCCAATGCAGCTCGATTGACAGGATGGATTCTATTATAGGGATCATTCAGCCAGTCTCCCCATTCGGTCACCAAACGGGGGATTTCCCATGCTTCCGGGGGGATGTGATCCGCTCCGGCGATGCGCACCGGAGTGCTTCGGTATTGCCCTGCGTTATCATCGTCAATCTGGCTCAACACTAGTTTGTGGATTTGTCGCACGTGATGGGGCGTAATCCTCCCATCCTGATTCACAAGAGACTCGACATAGGCTATCGCCTCACGATGATTAGTGACCTCGAAATGTTCTCGCAGGCTTTTGCCCCCAATAGTCAGGCCTGTTGCTAAAACTAAGTGTGTTTCTTTGAGCGTGAGCGTGTTGCCCTCGATGGCGTTGGAGTTATAAATCCACTCCAGATTGATTTGTTCTCGCAAGCGGGCCACGACCCCTGCCTCAAGAGGACGGAGGGCGTCTAGGCGGGCTTTTTTCTCTTCCAGGCGATTCAGTAAGCGTTCTTCCAACATATTGCCTCCATGTCAGTATCGGATATACTCTATTATCCCCTATCCGATATAGTTATGTCAAGACTTTGAAGCCTGCGAAGTGAGGCAATTGTGTCAAGCGACAATTAGAAATGGACATCAGCGACAATTAGAAATGCCCATGCCGAGAGGTCAGATCTCGGCGCTCTGGGCGGCATCAGGGCATGAGCCACTTCGGTTTCCAGCATGCGTGCAGCTAACCGTAGGATGCGCA
>DAOUWT010000151.1 GCA_030666985.1 Chloroflexota bacterium | reverse complement strand
GTGATGAGTGATGCGTGATGCGTGATGAGCGATGCGTGATGAGTGATGCGTGATGAGCGATGCGTGATGCGGGATGAGTAATGAGTAATGAGTAATGAGTCAATGTAATTAAAATAAGAGATTGTGTCATTTCGAACGAAGTGAGAAATCTTTCGTTGATGAGTGAATAGCAACTCGAAACCAAGATTTCTCCTCGTTCCTCGTCGAAATGACATGCTTCGTTCCACCAACTTAATGACATTGAGTAGTGAGTGACGAGTAAATTCACGTTTTACGTTTTACGTTTTACGTTTTATGTTTTACGTTTCACGTTTTACGTTTTATGCAAGCCTTATGCCAACAGGGGTTATAATTTCTCTGCCACGCGAAGGCGTGCACTGCGGGCACGGGGGTTGCGTTCGATTTCGCTTGCGCCGGGGCAAATAGGGCGACGGGTTATCTCACGCAATTGAGCTTTGTGGCCGCAAACACAAATCGGTAATTCTGGAGGGCAAACACAATCTTTGCTCTCGTGTCTACAAAATTGCTTGACGATGCGGTCTTCCAGCGAGTGAAAAGCAATCACCGCCAGACGCCCTCCCGGCTTCAGTACCCCCAAGGCGATGGGCAAAATGGTTTCAAGGGCTTCTAACTCCCGGTTGACGACGATACGCAAGGCCTGGAAAGTGCGGGTAGCCGGATGGATGCGCGATCTGTGATGCCCAATCACTTTCGAAATCAGGTCTGCCAGTTCTTGTGTTGTATATAAAGGTCTCTCCGCGACAATGGCCCTGGCAATCCCGCGCGAATACCTTTCCTCTCCATAGCGGTAAATGATGCCGGCCAACTCTTTACCTGGAAGTTCATTGACCAAATCCGCCGCGGTGAGGGGGGCTGAAGGATCAAAGCGCATATCTAGGGGGCCTTCCGCACGAAAAGAAAAACCGCGTTCGGGAGTATCAAGCTGCATTGAGGAAAGACCCAGGTCTAATAAAACACCATCAGTTGCATCCCAACCCAAATTATTAAGGTGCTTTTCTAAATTAAGGTACGAGTCTTGAACGATAACTACCCGTTCTCTAAATGGCTCTAACCGCTCTCTAGCCAATTTCAAAGCCATAGGGTCTAAATCTAAACCCAACAAACGTCCTTCAGGGGCACTGGCCTCTAAAATCCCTTCAGCGTGTCCCCCCGCCCCTAACGTGCCATCCACATATACACCATTGGAAATAGGCTGCAAAGCGTGTATAATCTCACGGTAAAGAACTGATTCGTGCGACATGCGACTAGACATCTAGGGTTGCAAAACGCTGGGCGTTGGCTTCAGCATCTTGGAGAGAGGCATTTTCCGCATCCCAGGCCTGGGGCGACCAAATCTCAATGGCCTCACCTACTCCAACGATAATCACCTCGTCATCCAAATTAGCCACCTCTCGCAAATATTGAGGGATGAGGATACGGCCATTGCCATCCGGGTCAACTTTCTGAGCACTCGAAAAGATCAAGCGCCGAAGTTGGCGTGCGGTGGGGTCTGTGGAAGCCATGGAAGTCACTCGTTGGTAGATGGCTTGGAAAGCCGTTTCGGGCAAGAGGCGCAAATTGTTATCAAAACCCTGTGTGAGATAGGCCTCCTCATCTAAGAGAACACGAAAACGGGATGGAATGATCACTCTGCCTTTATTGTCTAAGTTATGTTTGTACTGACCCAAGAACATTTGTTCTACCGCCTATTTAAGCACAGAACGCCGGTCTCCCGGCGCATTAAAACCATTTCAAACCACTTTGTACCACTTTATACCCACAGTATATACGAAAACCCCGGAAATTGCAAGTACTTTCACCACTTTTGATATTATTTCGTGAAACGTAAAACGTGAAACGTGGTGCGTGAAACGTGATGCGTGATTTCACGTTTCACGTCTTCACGTCTCACGAATTTTGAGATAAATATTTTCGCTATGCATGCCTTAGATCTTTTTTACTGCCACCAATGAAACTTAATGCCCCGCGTTTATTGATAATTGGCCTTATCTTGCTCTTTATAGCCGCCGCCCTTGTTCTAGGGGGATGGTTTATCGCTCCCTACCTGGGGGAGGAAGCGTCCCCCACCCCAACGAGAAGCCCCATCCCCTCGTCCACGCCGACGGTTGCGGCTACGTCCCCGGCTGTGGCCGCACCCTCCCCCACGTGGACGCCTCTCCCCTCGCTCACGCCGAGCCAAACGCTCACCCCTTCCCCCACCCCAACCCCCACGCCCACCTCCCTTCCCCCAACCCTGACGCCTGTTTATACCCCAGTGGCCAAGGACTCGTATCAGCTTCATCCATGGTCGCCCCAACACGCTAATAATTTGATCTACTTGATGGAGGCTTACCCGGACACGCTCTCTTCTATCAGCCAAGAGGAGTATTTCGAGGCTTATTATTTCGCTTACTTGGCCCAATCGGAGAGCATCCTCCGCTATCCTGACTTTGCCGCTCAGGAACTGTGGCCTTGGGATAGGGCCTATAATTTGGCCCGCTTAGATTCTCCTCTAGCCGCGAGTGAATATGCGGCCCTGATAACGCGAGCCATCCAGGAACACGAGACCAATCCCGACGCCCTGGGAGAGTGGATTCCAAGACAGGATCCGCGTCTCACCCTGAAGGTCTATTCTCCAACCGAGATGGTTGATTATGGCCAAGTTTTGCGGCTGGAAACCGAGGGGGGCAGCGCAACTTTATGGCTGACGGGTGCGGAAAATGGTTTTAGGACTTATGCTCTCAGCAGCGATTTTGATTTCACATATTCTCCAGAGATAACCTATTTGTGGAGCGATTTCACCCAGGATGGGAAACCAGAATTAATTATTGTCAATAAAAATACGCCCACCAGCCGGATTCCCTTGCCGCACGTTTTCGACCTGGCCGGGGAGCACCCCAAGGAATTGAATTTTGCTCCCGGCCATGAACTCAACATGGGGCTGGGTCACTCTACCCGCTGGGAAACACAATCCCCCATAGAGCGTCCTGTGCTCGAAGTTTACAGCAGTGTTTATCCTCCCTGCCCAACTTATATCACCCGCCGTTACCAATGGAACGGGGAATGGATAGAGGAAATTCAAAGCGATTATGAGGTCAGCCCTGCCCCCGGTTTGGAGCATTATTGCGAACAAGTTGTGGATCACGCTGTCCAGGCCTGGGGATTAGAGGCCGGGATAGCGATCATGGAAAAGCTGCTCCCGGAGTGGCCTCCCCACAGCACGAGTGAAGGCGTGCCTTATCCGCCGGACGAGAGGGATGAGTGGCGTTTCCGCCTGGGGGTGTATCACGCCCAAGCTGGGAACCAAACGGGGGCTGAAGAGTACTTTGCAGAAATCATAAATGCGCCAAGCGCGTTCAATAGCTCATGGATAGAACCATCCCAAGAGTTCCTTAGCGCCTTAGACAACTCCCAGGAAGCACATAGTGTTTGTACCCGTGTACCATTTTGTGACCCGCGCCAAGCCCTTCGAGATTGGATTGAGAGCAGTTCTGCCTGGGATCTCACACAGTTGTTTTCCGACCTCTATACGAGTCAACTAATAATCATAGAAAGTGGCAGACACGATTTCAACGATGATACCCTGCTCGAAGGCTGGGTCATTCTCCAACATGCTC
Source organism: Chloroflexota bacterium (assembly GCA_030666985.1). Lineage (GTDB taxonomy): Bacteria > Chloroflexota > Anaerolineae > Anaerolineales > UBA11858 > B10-G9. Next base: position 2,959 of record DAOUWT010000151.1, on the reverse strand, counting down.
CTAGCAGCAAGCCCGAATTTTGGATTTTTACATTCAGCGCGGGAGAACCACGTGCTCTATTTGTAGATACTATGGAAAGTCCAAAACCAATCCTAACGCATTATGTCATCCAAGGCGGCACCCCGCTGATATGGTTGAACAGGCAAAAGTCCTTCAGCCTGGAGTCTCTGCCCGAGGGCGGGTTATTTATTAAAACCTATCCCCCCAGCTATTTCTATGCGGACTATACCGGCCAAAACGTGCATACCGCTTACCTGGATTTATTTGGCGGTTTTTCCCCTGCTAAGGTCAGGGATGACCTGCTGGATTTGCGAAAGTCCTACTCTTTTGTATGCCTAAACACTTTCGAGTGCGCAAATTTCTCTTATGCCCTGGGGCTGGCACATGAGCTAGCGGGCCAGAAAGTGGAGGCCAGGGATAAATACTATGAAATCTGGGAGGAGTACCCCGACTCCCCGTTTGCTATTATGGCGCGTCTGAAAATCGATCCCGGCTCCATCACCACAGTCACGCCCACCCCCACGGCAACGCCCACGCCAACTGCCACGCCTACCCCCACTGCCACGCCCACCCCCACGGTCACGCCAACGGCAACCACGGCTGCCGCCCCCACAGTCACGCCAACCCCCGCGCTGTCCCCCTGCCTCTCGGTGACACCTACCACTGATTCGATCACCTCACCCACCCCAACTGAAGACGCCTATCCGTAGGGAGCAGGAATCAGGGACTAGGAAACCAGGAATCAGGCATTTTATCTCGCAACCCGCAACTCGTAACCCGCATCTCGCAACCCGCAACTCGCATCTCGCAACTCGCATCTCGCAACCCTCAACCCGCCACTCGCATCTCGCAACCCGCAACTCGCCACTCGCAACCCGCATCTCCTAACTCATGCTTACCGACACCACTCCCTTACCTGCTGCTAAATGGCGATTGCTGCATTCTCCCCCGGCCCCTGGGGATTGGAATATGGCTGTGGATGCGGCTATCCTGGAGGAGGTTGGCCGGGGGGAGGTTTTGCCAACTTTGCGCCTATACGCCTGGGATAGCCCTTGCCTTTCCCTGGGGTACGCGCAGCCCATTGGGGACGCGGATTGCAGCATGCTAGATTCGCTGGGGTGGGGGATTGTGCGGCGTCCCACGGGGGGAAGGGCCATCCTCCACGCGGACGAGCTTACCTACGCGGTCATCGCGCCCAAGGGGGAGCCGCGCCTGGCCGGGGGCGTCATCGCCAGCTACCGGCGCATCTCCCTGGCCCTGCTGAACGCGCTGCGGGCCTTGGGACTCCCCGTGCAAGCGGCTTCACCAGCGGCCCCAAAAGCGAAAGACAGCCTAGACCGCGAGGAAGCGGTTTGTTTTCAGCATCCATCAGACTACGAGATCACGGTGGGGGGAAAGAAGTTGATCGGGAGCGCTCAGTCGCGAAAAAAAGAAGGTGTCTTGCAGCACGGCACCCTCCCCCTGCATGGCGACCTGACCCGTATCACGCAGGTTCTCAGCTTCCCCAGCGAGGAGAAACGCTCCCAGGCGGCGGCCCGGTTATTGGAGAAGGCTACCACTGTAGAAATGGTTTTGGGTTATCGGGTAGATTGGGAAGATGCCGCGGAGACTTTTGCCGCAGCGTTCCGGGAGACTTTGAATTTGAGTTTGGTGGAGGGGGAATTAACGGCGGATGAAAAGCAGCGTGCCCAAGAGCTAGTTAAAGAAAAATACGCCCAGCCCGCATGGACTGAGCGTAAGTAGGGGTTAGGGGTTGCTAGTTAGGAGTTGCGGTGCGAGTGTGCCCGTGCATCACGCATCACGTTTCACGTCTTCACGCATCACGTTTCACGTCTTCACGCATCACGTTTCACGTTTCACTTCTCACTCCCCCGCCTCGCGGAAAATAACCTCCGCGTATCCCAAATCCCTGAACAAGAGGCCCAAATAACTTTCGGCATTCGTCCGGGCGAGGTCAAGGATGCCGTCTTCGAGGGCGGCTTTTTCTATCTCATCCTCCGCGGCCTGGCGGGCCAGGGTTTCCAGATCGACATCGCCATGGGTGAAGATTCCCGTTTCACGATCGTAAACATAGGACTGGTCGTTATCAAGGGTGGCTATGAAAATCTCTGGCTCTGGTAAAGTCACGTATAGGACTTGACCTTCTAATTCAAAGCTTTCGGGAACTAATTTTTCAAGGTCTATCCCAGCGATCACTTCCCCGTGGGCCACAAGAAGTAATTTATCTCCCACAAAGAACTCGAAGGTTCCCTGGCGCGTTTCGGCGGTGATGACCTTTTCTACGCTATAGCGGATAGTTTCTAAACGCGCTAAGCTGCGAATCTCGTGGATTATCGTCACGGGGTCGGGAATAATGGTCGGGGTGGGGTGCATGGCCTCCGAGACCTGGGTAGCCATCGAGTTGGTCATATTGCTGATAGGCTTGAGGGCATCTGAGATTGAACTCTGTACGGAGTTCACCACCACGACGCCAATTACAACTACAATAAGTAGTCCAAGTACTTGCCATATCCATTTTCTGAGTTTCATTTTTTGCCTCCAGCGTAATAAGTAATGAGTGATGAGTGAATTCATCACTTCTAAGGTTCATTGCACTTTGGGAGACCTTCGGTCATCTTGGGTGTGCGGTCAGGAGACGCTGCGCACAACAGGGAGCGGCAAGTTTGCATGTTTTTAGGAAGCTCGCTTCCGCATATCGTGATTATGTGCCAATACGATTGGCTCACTACCCGAACGCAGTACGCAATACGCAACACGTTTCACGCTTCACATTTTCACGTTTTCACGTTTCACGTTTTCACGTTTCACTCTTCACGTTTTTCGTGCGCTCGTCTCTAAAACGACGCATTATATTCAACACCTTGGGAAGAATAACGTTATAGAATTCATACAACACGGGCCGAAGAGATAAATCCCAGGCCCCTATTGTGCGGGAAACACGCCCGCCGAAGCCGCGTTT
>DAOUWT010000053.1 GCA_030666985.1 Chloroflexota bacterium | reverse complement strand
TCCCTAGTCCCTAGTCCCTAGTCCCTAGTCCCTAGTCCCTAGTCACTAGTCCCTAGTCACTAGTCCCTGATCAAATGCTTTTTGAAATAAGGCACCATTGTGAAGATCAAAACGCCGACGGCGAGGATTGCACCGTAGAGATAATCCATTGTTTTGGTGCGGAAAAATTGTGTCGGAATATTGATCATCAAAATAGTGATCGAGGGGATAACAGCCATCCACCAGCCTTTACGCTTGCCAACCGCCAACAAGGGGATCGACATGAAGAGCAGGATAACAGCAACCCAATTGACTTCGCCAACCCAATTGAACAGCCACCAGGTGAAATCTTGGTACAAGGGATAACCAGGGCGGGTTGCCATGGTGCGTTGGGCGCCGACACCAATCGTGAAAGCGTGAGTGGACAACATGCCAATAAAAGTCAAAGCACCGAAACGGGCCCACTTAACGGCCTTATCTGCATGGCGCAGAAAAATGAAACTCCAATATCCGGCCAACCCAACAAATGAGATGGTCATGGGGAGCGGAAATCCCGGCACAAAGCTGACATAGGGCAGGAACATGAACATGCCGCCAATGGAGGGCAGGGCAAAAAGCGTCACGGCTAACGGGTAAGTCCACTCTTTGCCTTTTCTGATCTCTTGGGAGATGATTATCAAGGCCGCGCCGGCCACAAAGATGACCGCCCGCCAGACCGGGTAGAAGAAATCAAAGAGTTTTAGCCCGCTGGTAAAAGTTGGATGACCAGCCTCAATATGGGCCATCAAATGCGTTAATACTCTTTCAAGGGATGTTTGAACCAGGAATGGAATTACGTAGGCCATAATCAGGCCAATGACGATAGCGATGACGGACATGATGGTGCGGTTCTTTTGAGAAGTTTCTTGCATTTTATACCTCCGTAGGGTTAGGGAATGGGGAATAGTAAACTGGTAAATTGGGAATCGATGAGTTAATACTAAGTACAGTTTATCGCGAATATAAATATTAATCTTTGCCTTAACGCAAATTTGGTATAATTTGCCACGGAAAGTTATCACAACCTATGAACCGTGCGCCTTATGTAAAGTTCCAGAGGCCAAAATGAGCTTAGAAAACCTACTATCACAACATCCTATCTTTGCTTCCTTAAGACCATTTACCCAAAAACAACTCGTTCAGCAAGCCATTCCTCGCAGCTACCAAAAAGAGGAATGGATCGTCCACGACCAAAGGGTTTGGCCTTATTTATTCATGGTAGAAAAGGGGAAAATCGTCGCCCTAAAAGAATCCATAGAGGGACGCAGTTTGGTTGTTACCACCATCAAGGCGGGGGAAATTTTCTGGGGATTGGCTTTCTTCGAGGATGAGGCCCCCATGCCGGTAGCCCTGGTAGCCAGCGAGGACAGCCGCGTTCATCTCTGGTCACGGGATCGTCTCTTGCCCATTCTGTTAAAAAACGGGCGCATGTCCTGGGAGCTGTCCCGGCTGATGGTGAAGCGCATGCAGCGGGCCAGCGAGATCGTTGAAGACCTGGCTTTTCGCTCCGTGGCGGGGAGGTTGGCCCATCTCCTGGTGGAGCGTTATCAATCCCCCAACACCGAACCCGTGGCCCGCGACCTGACCCTGGACGAGATGGCAGCCCGCATTGGAACCACCCGCGAGATGGTGTGCCGCGCTTTATACAGCTTTGCCGATGACAATATGATTAAGATCACCCGCACTGAGTTCATGTTCACTAACCGCGCCAAACTGAAGCAAATCTCACAAGGGATGGGGGAGAAGTGAAGAGTGAGGAGTGAAACGTGAAAAGTGAAGCGTGAACTTTGTTACACTCCCTCAAAAGCACAAGACGCGCCAACATTGGCGCGTCTTGCATATTAATCTGGAAGCACTAACCTGTCAATGAATGCTAATCGCTCAACTTGCCGGGGGTAATGGTGCGTTTGTAGGGTTTAATTTGCCTAGTGATGTTATCTTTGAGTATGTTGCCAGACTCGTGCATGAGGGTGTCGTGATTAAAGTCATCGAGCTTGGTCATGCTGGCCATGCAGGGGAAGTGGTGATGGATCAGACCAGTTGCCGTTTCGACATCATCCACAGAAACGCCAATAATCTCCTGGGCCACATGGCGGGTGTTGCCGCAAACCGCATTTCGGGTGACGGTTATGGAGGCAATTGTGCGTTCGTCGGGGTCAATCTCGATTTCGAGTTCGGGTTTGCCAAAATAGCGCGTGAACTCGGCAATTTCTTGGCTCTCGAACTGGACGCGATCCTTGCGGCTGCGGGTGAGGCCATAATCGTGAGAGGTGAGGGAGCAGAGAGGCCGGGGGGTGGCACAAACCACGCCCATCTCGTCCAACCATCCCCTCAGTTGGGTAGCCAATCCCAAGGGGAGCCAGGTTTCATTATCCACCGCAACGACAACGGCTTTTGCGCCTGTCATTTTGGCAATATCTGGCAAAAGCTCGGCCACGCCTTTGTTCTCTGCAAAAGAGAGAATTAAATCCGCCGGGGGAAAAGAAAACGGGAGATGGTCTTCAGGATAGTCAATTACGGGCGGTAAAAAACTGGGCGCTTGCCAAACTTCCACGTTCCATTCTTCGGGGCCATGGGTGCGGATATTTTCAACATTGCGGCGTCCATACATGCCGGATATGATTGCCAGAATGCGCATGGTTAATTAGTCCTTTTACAACACGATTCATTGAAATTATTGTGTGCTACTGGTCTCGCTTTCATCAACTGCGTCGTTAACTTCATCCAAAAACTGGTCAGCAGGGATACCATAAATATTCAGTGCGTCGGTCAGGACTTCGAAAGCGGCCATACTGCACCCCACGCATTTCATTTGATATTTCAGGAATATAGGAATGACCTCTGGCCAGCGATCTAATATATCGGCAACTATGGATTTTAAATTGATTTTTTGCTTTTTCATGGTCGTCCCTTCTAGAATCTATTCAACGCAGAAACTTTGGGCTTAAGTTTATCTTGCCCGTATGGATTTGTATGTGCGCTAGCGCAAGGATGTGGAGGCAGGTGAGGAGTGACGAGTGAAACGTGACCTCACTCATCACTTATCACGCTTCACACGCTTATAAATCTTCCGCGATGCTGACCAAGCCATGAGGATAGCGGATGATGATTTGTTCACGTTTTGCTAGAATAAGCCCTTGTTTTTCCCACTTTTGGAGGGTGCGGCTGACGGTGTAGCGCGTTGTACCGGTCATTTCGGCCAGGTCTTGGCGGGTAATGGGGAAATCTATTAGCACCCCCGTTTCGATTTTGCGCCCAGTTTGCTGCGCCAGGCGTAAGACGGACCGGGCAATGCGCCGCTCGACGCGCTCTGTGGATAATTCTCGAATACGATGTTGGAAACTTTTAGCGTGGCGGGTCATGTAGTACAAGGCATTATGACAAACCTGGGGCCAGCGTTTCCGCATTTGATTCAAGGCATCCTCGTTCCAGGCCAAGGATTGGCAATCACCCACGGCTTGGGCAGCAACCGGATAACGCTCCTCGTCTAATAAGGCCATAATTCCAAATGTTTCCCCCGGATTAACATAACGCAAAATAACTTGTTGTCCACCGGGCGTCACCTGTCCTAATTTCACTTTTCCCCCAGTCAGCAAATAAAGCCGGGCAGCCGTATCACCCTCAAGAAAGAAAAACGAACCATCATCCCGTTTACGGAGATAAGACAACCGCAAGATACGCTCTAAATCTGACGTGTTAAGCTCACGAAAAAGCCGCGCGTTTTTTAGAAGAGTAATATCAGTTCTCATGGTGGAAAATTATACCGCAAAATATGAGAGATTTTTGTGGTAAGATGGGAGCAGTGAGATGAAAACTCTTAAAATGGAGGTATAAAATATGCAATCTACTGTAATGACAGCGGCGACTAGAATCGCTAAAACCTTAGAAATAAGTGAAGATGATGTATTCCAGCAGGCACTGGCGAGTTTTTTGTATCAGCAGAAGCGTCACATTTTGCAGCATCAACTTGAGTTATTGAGACGTTATAGCGTCGACTCGGTAGATAATCTGGAAGCGAAGATCGCCAAAGGGGAAGTGGTTGAACATCCAGCCTGGGAAGATTTAATCGTAATCGAAAACCTCAGTGCCCGCCTGGAGGAACTGGATGGCCATATTGAAGATTTACAAGACGCTACAAGCTATAGCTCTAAATGAGTTCAGTGATATAGTTGTTAGCTCTCAAATCATTACGCTTTCAACTGGCGATCCACTCAAGTTGCGTCTAGACATCGTAGATGACTCATTGCTGGACATATTCATTTCAATCAGTGGTCGCTATTCTTACCACTGGGAACGCCGTCTAATTGACGAAGGGGGAGACATTTACAGGCATGACAACGCGCCACACGAAAAATGGGGGCAAGTGACAACCTTTCCTAAACATTTCCACAAAGGCAGCACACAAAATGTCGTTGAAAGCCACCTCAGTGACGTTCCTCAAAAAGCTATCCGAGAGTTTCTGGCATTTGTGCGTCAAAAATTAATTTCTGCTTAAGCTGCCATCTTCAACTGCCGCGCATTCCCCACGGCTTGGGCAAAAACCGAATACTGCGCCTCATCTAACAGCGCTAGCACTCCAAATGTTTCCCCCGGGTTATCGTAACGGAAAATAACTTGCTGCCCCTCGGACATCCCCTGCCCTAATTTGACTTTACCCTCAGCAAATAAAGCCTATCAGCCGCAGCACCCTCGAGAAAGAAAAATGAGCCATCATCTCGTTTGCGGGGATATGATAGGCTCAATATCCGCTCTAAATCTGGCGTGTCAAGCTCACAAAAAAGGAGAGATTTTTTTAGAAGGGTGATGTCGGTTCTCATGGTGAGAAATTATACCTCAAATTGCCCCCAAGTATTTGTGCTTTTACGGTGTTGGTAAATGTGAGGCTACCGTATGAGAGCCTCTTATATATCTGGTTTTAATTTTTTTAGATAATACACTCTTTTTAAGCAGTTTTCACTTTTACCCTAGCGCAGCACCCTCTTGAGGGTTGTTACTACAATTCATCGGTGGGTGGCTTTCATATGTTAAGTGTAGTATCGTCTATTTCCTCAGTAGATTGTTGAGCTTCTATCAAAAGATATATTAGCGCAATACCAGTTATAGCCCCACCCAGCCTTCGCGAAGCATACTCGCAGAGTGCCCCCAAATGCGACAGAAAAGCTGTCGCATTTACCCTGATAGGATGCTCCGCTAGGGGAGGGGGCAAATTGGGTAATTTTCTGAATATGTTTTCCTTTTCACAAATAAACCTGCTCAATACCTCTCATATATTTAGAATTTCGGGTCGTTCTAAAGGGGAAAAAAGAAGCGACTTTATTGGCTGTAGGGTCTAGCTCGCGGGCGTATTTTAATTCTACAACAATGGCTTTTGGATCAATAAATTTATGCCGAAAATAATTATGCGCTCTTTTTACCTGAAAATAAGTCATTTCATTATCAATAGTGACGCGATATTTACCGTCTTTGGTGGCGTAATACCAGCGAAAATATCGATTGCATAGCACCACATTTAGATCACGCAAATGCCAGTGAATGGCAGCGGGTAAATCTGATTGCTTAATCAATTTTTGAAAGCCATCTTGGCTGAATGCAGCATCCAGAGAAAAAGAGGGGAAGGGATAAGAATATTTGCCTCCCACCAAGCCTTCTTTGACCTTAAACTCCAAAACGGGGTTTTTGATTCCGCCCAGCAAATCGCCATACCAGCGGATACGCACTTTATGCCTATCTGCCGCGCCAGCCATATTGGCGTGATAATTTTCCATATCAACTGTATCCAGATATAAATTATTGATATAGCGGGGCGGATAAGGCGCGTAAAAAATGCTCGGATGACGCTTGACGAGCATTCGCACTTGCGCGGCATCCAGTTCTTCAATGCGGAATTTGCGCTCGTAGCGAAAATCTCGGACTTGTGCTTCTTGTGTAGATGGATTGTTCATTTCTTATTCCTGAGATAGGAGACTCTATTAAAACCGCCCATCTTCACTAATCTACGCTAAAATTTTGTTTTTCGTGATGATTAGCGAGGATTAGTGGTTTTCTTCTCTACCAAATTCCCTTATTATCCATAAAGGTAATCTCAATCTGCTCCGATAAGGCCCTTAAATTGGACTTGGTCTCGTTTAACTGACTCATTTCCCGAAATTCGACTAAGAATCCCGCCTCGAGCATCTCGTCTGTTTCATCGAAGCGGAGCAGCTTCATCTTGGCAGTGTGTTTCCGCAAAACGGCTTCAATCTGCTCCAACTCCACTTTGGCGGGGTTATGGCTGGCAACAGAGAGATGTAGATTCACATCCGCTTCTGTGCGGCGCATTACTTTGTTCAGCCCGATGATGACAATCCCAATCGCCAATGCCAGCATCGTAATCAGACGTTGATTATCGCCCAAACCAATACCAATCCCGATGGAGAAAAAGAGATAGGCTAACTCTTCTGGTTCTTTGACTGCGGTACGAAAACGCACAATTGAGAGCGCACCGACCAAGCCAAGACTCAAGGCTACAGATGAACGCACAATCAAAATGATAAAGGTCGTTGTAATCGTCATCAACATAAAATTAGCTGCAAATTTGCGTCGATTTGAAAGCGAGGATCCCCAATGAATATAAACCAGACTCAGAATATAGGCAGAGATAGCCGCCAAAATCATATTGATTAAAAAGGTGGTCAAATCGGTGGGATTTGCCTGACTGGAGAAAAATTCTTGCATGAGATTATCCTTTGTTTGAGTTGTCGCAGCGGATTGTGTTGTATCTGTTGCTGGGGAACTTTCCTCCCCAACAGGTGGAGATTCTTCCCCCATAGGTGATGATTCCTCTCCAGCAGGGGGAGATTCTTCCCCCACGGATGGTGGTTCTTCCCCCGCAGGGGGTGCTTCCTCTTCGGCGGGAGCTTCGTCAAAGATTGCGCCATCCCCGGGGGTTCCCTGCACACTCAAATCATCGAATTCAAGATTTAATCCACGAGAGTTGAGCATAATTGCGCCCGTTTTTAGCGGGTCTGAATCTGTAACAGTTACTTGAAGCTCATCGTTGAGATAAATTTTATGCTCCCCGCTGCTCACAACAATTTTAAGCGTGATCCATGTGTTGGGCTGGAGGACTTCGGCTCTTGCATCCCCCAAAGATTCCATACCCTGCGGCGTTTCTTTTTCGAGATAGAGGAGGTTTTCAGAAAAAACGAAACCATAACGCCCTTCGTCACGGAAATAATAATTGACCGCTCCCTCCCCTTCGCCGGAGAATTTGAATTTGAGCGTCAGGGTGATTTCAGACCAATCACCAAAGTGGAGCGCAAAGCCGCCATCGCCTATTTTCAAAACCCCATCTGCCACACTCACATTATAGGGTGCTTCCCATTCGTGGAGATTGGAATCATCGAAGCTTTCGGTGAATCCGTTTTCTTGCGCCTGAACAATGCCGGGGATAAGAAATAGAAATAGAAGTAGAAGGGTAAGAATTAGAATTCTTTTTCTGTTCATTTTTTCTCCTTTTTTAGTGCATTTCATTGAAATTTCCAACAGTATTTTTATTCACGTTTGCCTCAGGGATAATCGTCCGCCATTGACCAGACAAAAGCAGGGATTGCAAATATTGGCTGCGCTGACTGGTCAAGGAGACTATGCCCGTGCGCTCGTTTGTGAATTGGTCGAGACTATATAAAGTATCTGTCCCTATATAGGCTTTGTCGCCGGTTTCTTTTGCCAGATAAGGCGAAATCATTGTCTGCCAAGCCGCTGCCTGCGCGGGGAAGTAGCTGTCGTTGAACCAGTAGCGGGTTAGCAAATCGACATAGGCCGCGTAATCTTGGCGGTAACGCGCAACCTGAAAGACTTTTGTAAATAGAGGCGACCACTGCACAGGTCCCTGACAACAAGATTCGCCGTAGAGGGGGTATTCTGCATTAGACATCCATGAGCTATTTAAATCCCAAGCCAGGAATTCAAATTTTCCCGTTGTGGGATCGTGATAAAGATAGAAATTGTTGCCCGTGTATTGATAAGTGTCTAAATTGAGATGCGTAAAAAGAACAGCCGTATAACGCAAATAGCCATCTACATTGAGCACTTTTTCGAGCGATTGGGTGAACTCTGCTTCTGAGTCATATTCCACACCGTCAATCACATAGCAGAGATTGATAATATCGCTGTAATCTGGAGCGTCTGTATTGGTCTGCAAGCCATAAGCAACCTCGCCGCGTGGTTTGGGATAATCTTCGATATTTTCGCCATAATAAACCAAGTCCGCCGCGCCCTGCTCAAACCAGGCATCGGCTTTATAGAGATTGCCCGTCCCATTATCGTTGCCGAAGCGATTGCGGACGTATTTTGCATCCACGCGCTCAACCATTGTATAAACACCCCAATACTCGGATGGATTTTCATCGTCTGTAATATCTATCCAAAATTCAACATAAGCTGTATGCCCGGCTGGAACGCCAGCAAAGGCACTCATATCGTAGCCCATTTTCTCGCGGAGCATGGAGGCATCCATAAAATTATTGTGGAAGAGAAGTTGTTTCAAATTGCGATATTCTTGCCCATCGACAAAATAATCTGTATCAATTTTCCAGGATTTCTTTTCGCCAGAGCCGCCCAGAGAGCCATTTCCCTTCATGCTGACAGCAACGGATTCGACCAATTCGCCAAAAATGAGAAAATCAGCTTCTACGCGCTTTTTGGAATCAGGCTGCTCCCACATCAAATCCCAATTTGCTTTGGTAATTTGCAACTCAACGCGCTGCACTTGGGTATCATCGAAAATTGTCCAATAATCCACACTGCTGGAGGAGGGATGCTTCACTGTTACCATCGTATTGGCAGTGGATGAGTTCCCTACATCATCGGTTACGCGCACGGTGACAAGATATTGGCCCGGTTTGGTATAGGTATAGCTGGCATAGCCCCCATCTGCGCTGGCATCGGTGTCGTAGAGACCGTTTCCATCCAAATCCCATTCGTAGCTGGCGATTGTGCCGCTTTGCGATTGGCTGCCAAACGCGCTGAAATAGACCGTCATCGGGGCCCATCCCTGATGCGGCATGGCGTAAGCATAGGCTTCCAATTTTGCGCTGGGGAGAGTCTCACTACTGACCGCATTCACGCCCTGTGAGGGATTTAGAGCTAAAAGAAGGAGGGTTATACAAAGGAATAAAATAATGCTGCCCACTTCAATTTTTCGATAAGCATTTTTATCTTTCATAGACATTATTCCTTCGGTTTGTTTACCGTTAGAGGCTCACTCAGCAAAGCAATCCCAAAACTTATACACAAGACATATAAAACTATACCATAAAATCTACACCGCCATCTTCAACTGCCGCACATCCCCCACTCTCACAGTGACCCCCTCAGCATCCAGATGGTCTAAAATTGCTAGAACATAACGCCGGCTGCTGCCAAATTGGTCTCGGGCCTGGGCAACGGTGATGGTTTTGTTAACCCGCAGCCAGGCTTTGACCGCTTCAACTATTTTGCGATAGGCCATGCTAGTAAAAACCACTTCATCTGAGACTGGCCTTAGCTCCCCGGTGACTACTAGGGCGGTATAAATTTCTTCTCCCACAGCCTCATGACATTCTTTTATAGTTGGCGGCTGGTATGGGTTTGCGCTGAATTTTTTGAGCAAAGCATCAATTTGGCTTTGTTGTTCGGGCGTGAATTCAATTTCATGGGCGGGAATTGCTACCACGGGACCCTCTTGTATAAGGCGTTTTTCTTCCCCCAATTTTTTCACAGAGGCCTCGAAGATGCGCCCTGAAATTTTGGCCTGACTCTTCAACTCTTCGCTCGACATGCCCACCCGCAGGGGGTAAGTGAGGTGATATTCCTCCACTTTGGCGACTAATTCATTTCGCAAGTTTTCCCAATAGGGGGAATGGCCGATCAGCCTTTGAGCATCGTTTTCAAATCCAATTAGGACAGCGAATCCCTCGGCGGTGAGTGTATCTAAGGATTTGCCAGCCACGTCTTCGCTGAGACTGGCCTTAGTGAGAACATCCCCCCACGGGCTAACACCGGCCCCACGGATGATTTGCCGCAGGATGTCCGTGGGATTCCCCCCGGCCAGAGCTTCCAGGCGGGCCAGGACATCGGCATCGAAGCGTTTGTGGCGGTATCCCGGCTGCGGGTCCAGCACCACCCCTCCCCCCAGCGTCTCCCCCGGGGAGGGACGCCGCAAAATGTAGTGATCCCCCCGCAGGGCCACCACGGGTTCGGGGGTTTCTATTTGCAGCCAGCCTTCCTCGCCGGGAAGGAGTAAATCCGTCCCCAAGAGGCGCACGCGGGCCAGGGTTTCATCCGCCCCTAAAAAGAGTTTGGCTTCTACGTTATGAGTGAGGGGCTTGATAACATCGGGGAGGAGGCGGAAGCGAACGTCAAAGCGCCGGGTCGGGGAATACGTGCCGGGATGGGCCACCACATCCCCGCGCTGGATGTCCGCCACATCCACGCCAGAGATGTTGACAGCGGTGCGGCTGCCGGGGATGGCGACCTCCTCGGCCCGCTGGTGGGTTTGCAGCCCCCGCACCCGCCCCTCGCGCCCCCCAGGGAGGATGACGACCTTATCCCCCACGCGCAGCTTGCCATCCAGGAGGGTGCCGGTGACGACGGTGCCGAAGCCGGGGACGGTGAAAGCGCGGTCTACGGAGAGGCGGGGACGCCCCAGGTTTGGACGCGGTGGCCGGGAGGATAAAGCATCCCCCAGGATTTGAAGCAGCTCCCCCACCCCCTCCCCCGTTTTTGCCGACACCCTGACGATGGGCGCATCTTCCAGGACAGTGCCCTCCAAAGTTTCGCTCAAATCCAGCTCAACCAAGTCAAGCCAATCGGGGTCATCAATAAGGTCGATTTTAGTAAGGGCCACCACGCCGCTGGGAATTTCTAGCAAGTCCAAAATGGCGAGGTGCTCGGTGGTTTGAGGCATGACGCCCTCGTCGGCAGCCACCACAAAAAGCGCGGCGTCAATTCCCCCAATGCCTGAGAGCATGTTTTCGATGAAGTCGCGATGGCCGGGGACATCGACAATGCCAATCTCCTCGCCGGTAGGCAGCTCTAGCCAAGCGAAGCCTAAGACTATGCTCATCCCTCGCTCGCGCTCTTCGGCCAAGCGGTCGGGGTGGACGTTTGTAAAGGCTTCGATTAGGGCTGATTTTCCGTGGTCAACGTGTCCTGCGGTTCCGATTACGTGCATGGGTTGGTATGTTGGTATATTGGGATATTGGGATATTGGGTATTGGGGACTAGTGACTAGGAGACTAAGGCCTGATTCCTAGTACCTAGTACCTGATTCCTAATTGTTAGCGTATGCCGTCCATGATTTGCTCATATTCAGAGACCCAGTCGCGAGCCATGGTCAGGAGGGTTTGGAGTTGTTTTCCAGTTTGTCCGCTGACTTGCCGGATCTGGTCTTCTACTTCTTGAAGGGTGTCTTCCAAAATCGTGAGCCGTTCCTCGAATTTTCCAGTGCGGCGCTCCGTTTCATCGCGCTGCTCTTTCTGGGAAAGGGTGTAATTCATCCACCGTTTTTGGTCATCGGCTTTGAAGGTGTTCCACTCTTGACGGAAACGCTCGTCGGCGAGGCGCTGCATCTCAGTGATTTCGTTTACACGCCGGTCTACTTGCCCGGAGAGGTCATTCACGTCGTTGTGCATGTGTTTGACCGTGCGGTGAGTGGCATCCAGGGATAGTAATTGGTCATTAAGCTCGGCGGCTTGCTTCTCAATGGCTTCGAAGCGTGTTTGCCACGTTTTCCAGACATTCTCACGTTCGGCAGATTTCAAGGCCTCTTTCTCAATGAAGTACTCTTGTTCTTGGAGCAATTCCCGGCGTTGAGCATCCAGTTCATCCAAACGTGGCCTGACCTTCTTGGCATCGGCCTCTACCAAGTCCATACGACCACGCTGCTCGTCGAGACGTTTGCGGGCGGCGGTGACTTCACCATGGAGGTCTGTGAGACGTTTACTATCCCTCTGGAGTTCTTCTTTAGCAAGACGATATTGGCGAAGTTGTTCCTCTGATTTTTTCTCAATATCGGCAAGGGTTTTCTTGACTGCACTGATAGTATTTGTCAATCGGGTTTCTTCCCCAATTCGAGCGGTCATTTGCTTTTCTAATTCAGGAATGGTATCCAAGTCCTTACGCAATTGCTCTACACTTGTGCTAACGCCTTCAACGCGGGAGCCAAGCAAATTCTTCGCTTCTTCTATCCAATTTCTCACTTGTTTTTCGGAATCTTTGAGAGCGCGGCCACTGTCCACGCGAAGGTCTGCCAAAGTCGCATCAAAATCGTCTACCCGGGCCACCGTCATCCGGAGACGAGTTACCTCGCCATCAAGTTCAACATCTTTCTTTTGAGCAAGGTCCAATTTTCCTTCTAGGGACAGGATTTTATCTTCTAATTCCCCTATTCTATTTTTATCTTTCCGATGTTCTTCATCAAGCCAATCGAGGCGTTTTTCAAACTGTTCTAACTCCATGTTGATTCTCCTGATTTGTTTTTCAAATTCGTGTTGCGTCCCCCTCCGGGGATGCTTCGCGATGTAGCGTGTTGCGTGTTGCGTGAAACACGGGTCGCAATTGACTATATTTCTAAAAACTCTGGAAAAGTCAAAGCCGGTGCCCCCTCCCGGCCTCCCCCAAATGTGACAAAATACGTGTCAAATTTTGGGGAGGGGTGCGTCTCGTGCGCG
>DAOUWT010000177.1 GCA_030666985.1 Chloroflexota bacterium | reverse complement strand
TACTCAATTTATTCATCCTAACTCCTAACCCGCATCCTAACTCCTAACTCGCAACTCCTAACTCCTAACCCGCATCTCCTAACTCCTAACCCGCATCTCCTAACTCCTAACTCGCATCTCCTAACTCCTAACCTGCATCTCCTAACTCCTAACCCGCATCTCCTAACCCGCACCCTAACTCGCCCCTCGCCCCTCTTCACTCCTCCTCCACCACAATTTCAATATAAAACGCCTCCCCAAAAGGCATCCCCTGGGGGTCGAAAGCCTGCCACATGCTGGTATAAGTCCCCGGTTCTTGGGGTGCGGTAAAAGTGATTTGCAGGATGGCTTTGGCCTTTCTTCGGGCCGGATATAAGGCTTGGGTACGCGACGCGCCCAAATCGGGGCCGGAGATGAGTTGAACAGTGTAGCCCGCGCTCCAATTGCACTCCCCCGTGTTTTCAACCCTCCACTGCTTGACCAACCTCTCCCCCGGCGCGGCCTCACTCCCGTCGGGGATGGTTAGATCCGCCACAAAAACGAGGTAATTGTGGCAGGTTTCCGCGGAACTTGGCGTGGGGGATTGGAGTTGGGCGGGAGTGGGAGAGGGGGACGGGGCCGGTGTGGGCGGCTTGAAGACATCTGGCGTGGGAGTGGGGGATACCTCATCACCCCGGCACCCTATGAGTATGATTGCCAGGGTAATGAGGGAAATTGCGATAGAGAACGATTTACTCTTCTTCAGTTTCAAATTCATCTTCAGGGACTTCGGCTAGCGCTTCATCTAGCACTAGGGCACGGATTTGGGCCTCGATTTCTGCGGTGGCATCCTGGTTTTCACGCAGGAAGTCTTTGGCGTTTTCTCGGCCTTGGCCTAGGCGTAGTTCATCTTTCCCATAATAGTAATAGGAACCGCGTTTGTCGATTATCTCTGTGTCAACGCCCAGATCTAGCAGGTCGCCCATCTTGGAGATGCCTTCATCGTACATGATATCGAATTCTGAGGTGCGGAAGGGGGCCGCGACTTTGTTTTTGACGACCCTCACCCGGACACGGCTGCCGATGATGTCGGTTCCAGACTTGATGGACTGTATGCGGCGAATATCTAAGCGCACCGAACTATAAAATTTGAGCGCACGCCCGCCCGGCGTTGTTTCGGGATTGCCAAAGACAATGCCGATTTTCTCGCGGAGCTGGTTGGTGAAGATCACGGATGTGTTGGACTGCTTGATGGCTCCAGAGAGTTTGCGGAGGGCCTGGGACATAAGCCGGGCCATCAGCCCCATGTGGGCATCCCCCATATCGCCCTCTATTTCTGCGCGGGGGACTAGGGCGGCCACGGAGTCGATCACTATTACGTCTACCGCGCCGGAACGGACGAGGGATTCGGTGATTTCTAGGGCTTGTTCTCCTGTGTCGGGTTGGGATATGAGCAAGTTTTCGATATCAACCCCGCACTTGGCTGCGTAAGAGGCATCTAGGGCATGCTCCATATCTATGAAAGCCGCTGTCCCGCCCAGCTTTTGGGCCTCCGCTACAATGTGCTGGCAGAGTGTGGTTTTCCCAGATGCTTCAGGACCGTAAATTTCGGTCACCCGGCCCCGGGGAATACCTCCCACGCCGAGGGCCACGTCCAGGGAGAGCGCGCCGGTGGGAATCACCTCTACGTCAAAGTGTTGGGCGTTTCCCATTCTCATAATCGCTCCTTCTCCGAAACGTTTGGTTATATCTTTCAAGGTTTTGTCTAAGGCTGCTTCACGGGCTTCTTCTGCCATTTTTTATCTCCTCTTTAGTGTTAGTTTCTGAGTAACTGCTCAATTCTTGGGGTAGCAAGCCAACCGCGTTGGCGTCTAAGCCCATTGGCTAGATTACGATCGCCCAACACGGTCGGGCTACTACCCGCGACGGTTCCAACGTGTCAAACTTCAACTAGCAAACGGTCACTCGCCTTTGGCGATGTGCAAAAAGGGGTTGTCAGCCTTCAATCCCTCAGTCTTAGCAGCGACAAGCACACTTTCGTCGCCAGCAACGAAAACCACTGTATCTTTTGGCTCCAATATCTCTTGTAAACGTAGTGCGGAGGCCAGTTGTACGGCATCGTAGCCCTTCAGCGGATGCCGTTGAGTCAGACGTGCAGCTAGGTCTATCACCTCTTTCGTGACAGCAAGCAGGTGAAAAGACGTGCTGACGGTTTTCATATAGTGATTGAATGCACGATCACGTGCTTGTCTGCTGATGCGCCCAACACGGGCAATGATAGCGAAAGCGGCGGTAGCTTCGGCCACAGTGACGATCACAGTAAATAAGCGCTTCCCTTGTTGTTTCGTTTCGGGTGTCCTCGCGTTTACCAGTTGACGTACCCAAGCAGACCCTGGTTCAGAAACATAATATTTGACTTGAGCACTGGTGTCGAGGTAGTAATAATCAGTCATGCTTCAACAAGCCACTCCCAGCCCGGGCGAAACTCACGGGCGTGCATAATAATTTCTGAAAGTGGTATGTCCAGTTCCAGGTTTCTCAGTTCTTTGGTGGTTTTCTGTTTTTCTGACTTTGGCAAAGCATCCCAGGCCGCGGCATACGCCAGCATCTGCGATGAAGGCTCTACCAGCATGCCAGCCGCCTGGAGATCAGCCAGAAGTTGAGACTCTTTGTCGCTTTCTCCTGCAGGTGTGGATACCAGATGCTTAACAGGAACCTCATCCCGCAATTCTTTGGATAAGATGGTAATCAGGTGCAGCTTATCGGAACGGGGAAGATGGAGTGAAAGATCAATGGCTTGTTTTAGGGTTGCTTCATGAACGGGCATTTGACTTCTCCTCTAGTCGCTCACTCTGGATTTTGTCATTAGAACCAATCAAAACCAACCGACGCAGGTCGGCGTGTCTGCATAGCAAACGTGTCTGCATAGCAGACCTGGCAGAACAGGGTCGATTTCTAATCGACTTTCTGAATATATTGTATCAGGAAACCAGGGAATCAGGGGAGCAGTAGATCAGAGATTAAGAACTCATTGGACAGAGTCTCCTAGTTCCTGGTCACTGATTCCTAGTTCCTAGTCTAGCACAAACGTTCTACCAGTCAAGGTGCGGGCGTGAATAAGACTTCCGGTTCTGGCGGTTCTGTGATGTTAATCCCCCTCCAGCCCTGAAAAGTAATGTACGTCACTTCTCCGGGACGGATCTCAATTATCTTTGTAAATACTGTCCAGACATAAGGAATATTGACCCGGTAATACCCGGCTGGCAAATCTCCCAGGACGAAATTTTCCTGGTAGTAGGGGTCAGAATTAATGCCGTTCACGGTATAGGAGTTTGCTATCCATACCTCGTCTTCTTCCTCTTCATTCTCTACATCAAGGCGGCTGTGAAGATAAATGGATTGATTTTCTAGTAACCTTCCATAGCTTGATTCTATGCGCCCTACCAGAACGCCCCAGCCTTGGGGCGGAGCTAGCCAAAGGGCCGGATTTCTGGTGGCAAAATAATCGTTCTCGCCCACCCTGACCTCGAAATGCAAATGAGGCCCTGTGGTGTGCCCAGTATCTCCCACCAGGCCAATCTGATCCCCCGCCGCAACAACGTCCCCTTCTTGGATCGTTATCTCGTCAAGATGCGCATAGACGGTGAAAAGAGGCTCCCCCTGGTACCCAAAAGAATGCCTGATGACCACAGATTTTCCGTAGGGATCATCAAGCCGTACACCGCCCCGGTACAGGCCATACCCGGCCCAGGCCACCTTGCCATCCCCAGCGGCCAGGATGGGCTTTCTCATGTCTGAGGTAATATCCATCCCCGTGTGGACATGCTCGCCGAAAAAGACATTCCCATAGCGATAATTCGAAAGGGGGAGTTTCACATCCCGGGAGGCAATGGGGCGGGAAAAATAAAAGTGATCGTAGGGAGAAATTGCCCAGGGGACAGGATAAGCCGGGGGACGCCAGGCAGCCTCGGTCGTGGTCGTTGCCGTGGGGGAGGGGAGGGAGAATTCCAGGGAGGGCAGCGTGGGGGTGGGCGTAGACGTGACCTGCGGCGTGGGGCTGGCCGTGAGGGTGGACAACGCTGCCTGGAGGATGGCCGTCTCCGCCGGGGTGAGGGATTCCGCAGCGGTAGCAGTTGCGCTGGGCCTGAGAGTGGCAGTCGCCTCCGGCTGGGTAGGAGGGGGCAGCGTGGGCGTAGCCTCCAGGGTGGCTTGGCACGCGGACAGCAGCCAAATTGCCGCAATGAGGATAGCTATGCGTTTAATGTTTAATATCTTGGGCATAATAATCTGTATATCATTGCTCAATTGCAGGCTCAAGGGGGAACGCCAGTTCCCCCGGATTCAGCCCGAAGCAGGTGCATTGCACTTTGCTTTTGAAGTGCGTTGCACCTGCGGAATAGCAAATGCAAAAAGATGCTCTAGCCGTCTGTCAACCTCATTTGCTCTAGCCGTCCGTCCGCGGCGGCGTTCTGTGCTAGCGCGTTGTGCGCCGGGGACGGCGCTGTGAGCGATAGAGGTTTGTTTGTCCGTCAACTTAATTTGCTCTAGCCATCCGTCCTCGGCGGCGTTTTCCTAGGATACACCCTCTGCTACAAATACTGCCTCACATCATCTACCACGATAATTGCTGGCTCATCTCGATCATAAAAACAGGCACTCGAATAAGGATAATCAGCCCGATCTTCCGCTAAGTTCCACTCTTTAGCCACTGGGTTATTGTGAACATATTCAAGTTTCTGTATTAAAAATTTTCTAGAATACACATTTTTTGCCTGAATGTCTTGCCAGATACTGTGCTGGTGACGAGAATCACGACGATGTTCATGGAAAAATTTAAGCAAATCAGAACGCTTATCGCGACGAAGTTCTTTCAATATAGCATGGGCAGTATAAGACCCAAAATTCTGCAATAGATTTCCAATTGGGCGATCTCGGGGTTTTGCAATCGCGTGTAGATGAGAAGGTAAAAGTACAAAAGCATACAAAGCCATACGTTTATTGCGTTGCAACCATGCCAGTGAGTCAAGCACAATGTTAATGTAAGCAGTATCTGCGAATAGATGTTTCCACCCACAAATGGATGCTGTAATGAAGTATAGATGGTGGTCTACGTGATGCGAATCGAAGGTCATAATTTCGTATTGCCTCAAGTTTTGTGCGCCGGGGACGGCGCTGTGAGCTACTAAAAACGCTCTAGCCGTCCGTCCTCGGCGGCGTTTGTTCTGCATTAGCGCGTTGTGCGCCGGGGACGGCGCCATGAGCGGGAAATCGGGGACGGCGCCATGAGCGGGAAATCGGGGACGGCGCCATGAGCGGAAAACCGGGGACGGCGCCGTGAGCGAAGCCCTGCCTCTGCCTCTTGCCCCTTGCCCCTTGCCCCTTGCCTCTTGCCCCTTACACCTCGCCCCCCGCACTCACGGCCCAGGCGTAGGAGTATAAATCGCCTCCGGCGGATAAATCTCCAACATAGCCTCTTGCCACGTCAACCCCTCCCGCATGGCAAACTCCTGGAAGCGTGCCAGGGGGAAGGCCGTGCGCCACCGCGAGAGAGCGGGCAAACGCTCCCAGCCGTACTCCGCCGCCAGAGTGGTGAAATCCACCCAATACCCGCCGGGAATGCCTTGCGCCACCGCCCCGCCGCCCTCGAACTCCAGGGAAGAATCCCCGTAGCGGGCCTCGAAATCCCATGGCAGATCATGGAGCGGCCGGACCTGCCCTTCATCTTGCGAATTAGCCCTGACATACACCCGCCAATAAGTTTGCGCCCCGTAATCCTCCCGTACCACCACCATCCACCCCGCCTGACGGGGAAGGTCACTAATTGCCAAGCCGCGCCCGGTAAACGTCCAAGACATAGCTTGTCCCGGGTCCGGGGGAGCCGTGAGGGGGATATAAGCATCTTCGAGCGTGGCCAGAAAGTCCCAGCCCAGCTTTTGAGCCGCCGCATCCCTCAGGGCCGAAAAACTCTCATCAACCAAATCGTGCAATTGGGGATAGGGAGCGTCCAGGTTTTTAATAGTG
>DAOUWT010000046.1 GCA_030666985.1 Chloroflexota bacterium | reverse complement strand
TGTCAGGGCTTGGGATACTCAAACCGGAGCGGTCACGCGCCTGATGAAATCAGAGTGTCACTTCGGCTACCGCACCAGCATCTTCAACACCACCCACCGGGGACGCTACCTCATCCTCCACGTCGTCTTTAAACTCCAAAAGCAGGGATTGCCCAACCTCGCCTACCAGGGACTGCGGGAAGCTTTCGCCGAGGAACCACCCTCCACCCCTGGCCAAATGCGCTCCGCCGTCATCCGCATCCGGGAGAGCAAATTGCCCAATCCCGCCGAGATTGGCAGCGCGGGTTCTTTTTTCAAGAACATCATCCTCAACGAAAGTGAATTTGACCGCTTGCTATCATGTGTAAGAGAGACTTTAGGCTTCGAGGTGATTGCCAATCTGGCCGCCTTCCGGGAGAGATTCTCCAACGGGGATGGCATAAAGATACCCACAGCGTATATAATAGAAGCCTGCGGCCTAAAGGCAGCGGCATTGGGCGGGGCGGCTCTTTCTTCCAACCACGCCCTTATTATGACCAACTCCACCGGTAACGCAACTTCCCACCAAGTGATGAGTCTGGCCCGCCGGGTGCGTCAAACCGTCCACGCCAAAACGGGACTCACTATCCACATTGAACCATCCCTGATGGGATTCAGTCCAGAAGAATTGGACGATTATCTCTCGCTTCCGGGCTGACAGACCTCCGAAGTTTTTGTAAGTGCAATGTTAGTTCCAGAATGGAACGGCCTAACCTCGGAGGTCTCAGCCCCAAAATATTTAGAATATACAAAAGGCAGGTATAAAAATATGACACGTTATAAAATCATCCTCAACCCAGAATCAGGCCGGGGCGCGGGAGGTCGCTCTATTCCTCAAATTGAAGAATATCTGCACAGCCACGGGCTGGATTTCGACCTCGTTTGTACCGAAGCTCTCTGGCAGGCAGCCGCGCTCGCCCAGCAGGCCGTTGCTGACGGATTCGAAATCGTCATCGCCGCCGGGGGAGACGGCACCGCCAACGAGGTCCTCAATGGTCTCATGCTCGCCAAGGAAAGCGGTCACACCGCCGCCATGGGCGTGCTTCCCATCGGGCAGGGCAACGATTTTGCTTTTGGGATGAACATTCCCCTCGAACTGGAAGCCAGTTGCCAGACTCTTGCCCAAGACCACCGCCGCACCATTGACGTAGGCCACGTGAAAGGCGGAATCCGCCCTGAGGGGCGTTTCTTCGGCAACGGGGCCGGGATAGGATTCGATACCATAGTCGGCTTCGAAGCTCTGAAATTAAAACGCTTACACGGTTTTCCCGCCTATCTTGTGGGAGTGATCAAAACCATTTTCTTGTATTATAATGCCCCAACCATCCGCCTTGACCTTGACGATGAAACGCTCACTTTGCCCTCCCTGATGGTGTCTATTATGAATGGCTGCCGCATGGGAGGAGGCTTTATGATGGCTCCTCACGGAGACCCGGAGGACGGATTCCTTGATCTCTGCATCGCGGGAGAAGTCAGCCGCCTGAAGCTCTTCCCCCTCGTTCCGCGCTTTTTGGCAGGCACTCAAGGCTCCCATCCCGAAGTGCAATTTAAGCGTTCTAAGAAAGTCACCGTTACCGCTGTCACAGGCGTGCTGCCCACCCATGTAGATGGCGAAACAATCAGCATTGATGGAACCGAGCTGTCTATTGAGCTATTACCGCGTCAGTTAGAATTAATCACCCAGCCAACTGATGGTAACTAACTTAGAGGGTGTCATTCTGAAGGCGTTTTTTGCCTGAAGAATCTCCCTCACTATAAGCAGGGAGACTCTTCAGTCACACAAAACGTTCCTTCAGAGTGACATGTCTGAGCATTCATTTATCAAGCGAGGAACCGCGTTCCTGAGTTGATTTCCAACCATGAAAACGACACTCACCGAAAGAATAGTAAACACCATCATCAAAGGCCTGATATTCACCCTCTGCCGGGTGGATGGGGAGCAATTGAACAGAGTCCCGTCCCGGGGGCCGCTGATAATCTACATGAACCACATCAACTTTCTCGATGCTCCCATACTCTACACCCATTTGCAGCCCCGCCCCTTGACCGGCTTTGTGAAGGCTGAAACCTGGGATAGCCCTCTCTTGGGGCCGCTTTTCACCTTGTGGGACGCCATCCCCCTGCGGCGCGGTGAAGCCGACATGGCCGCCATCCGCCGGGGGGTGGATGTCCTCAAGGCTGGGCAAATCCTCGCCATCGCCCCCGAGGGGACACGCAGCGAACACGGCCGGATGCAAAATGCCCACGCTGGCACAGTGATGATGGCCCTCTTGAGCCGCGCTCCCCTGCTGCCCATCGCCCACTTCGGCGCGGAGGGTTTCCGCCAAAACTTCCCCCATTTCCGCCGCACGGACTTTCGTATAGTCGTTGGCGAGCCTTTTGTCTTGGATAACGGAGGCGCAAGAGCAACCCGCGCAACCCGGGAAAAGATGACGGATGAGATAATGTATCACTTGGCCGCCATGCTGCCGCCATCTCATCGCGGCGAGTATGTTGATCTTTCCAAGGCTACGCAGAATTACATGAGGTTTGAGGCCAGGAACCCGAGAGCAGATGATTAGGTACTAGGTATTAAAAGGCATAAATTTGTTATATTCTTCATTTAATGTAGTTGTTGGCGAAAACCCGTTTAGTTGCGTAGGAGGATAACCTACCATGAAACGCAAAACATTAACTTTAACTTTAATCTTAACCCTCGCCGTAACCTTAGCCTGCTCTCTCGGAAGCTTGACTGGCGAGGACACAGAACCAGACACCCCTCAACCAGTTTCTGAAAAAGTCTGCGGTGATGGAGTCTGCGACGGGCCGGAAAATCCCCAAAATTGTCCCGAAGATTGCTCAACAGAAGAAACCCAAAGCGTATCACCGTCCACGGATGATGAATCCGCTTCGGGAGAAAGTGTCCCATCAACCACTGATACCCCGCCTCTCTACATAGGTGTCTCCGTCCACTTGGAAGGCTGGAAACTGGGCAATGAAAAACTGGGGTATAATCAACAAATGTATGAGAGTTACGCTCAAAATATCTTGGCTTATTCGGATTTAGCCAACAGCTATGATATGCCCTTCACCTGGGAGACGTCCAACCTGATTGAGCCCAGCGCGGCCCTGGCGCCTAATGTCTTGAAGGAATTGTATCAACGAGGAGACGGGATTGGCATTCATGCTGACTTGGGTGGCAAAACTCCTTATCCTGGTGGAGAACCACAATTTACCAAAGATTTGCGGGAATTGCGTCAGAAGATGGAAAACCTGGGCATCCCGGTCACCCACGCTTCAGGAGTTTGTTCGACCTTGGATTGGGTAACGGCAACCTTGGACGCTGGCTTTGAGGCCGTCACGGGGACGGTAGATTATTGCTTAAAATCGCTGCCAACCGACCAACAATCAGCCGAAATTCAGGCTTGTGAAGGTCCAGCCTTGTGCCATGATCCCTATCCCGGCCAGATTCCTGAGATGCTGCATCCCTGGCGGGCCGCTGACGGCAGTTCGTGGACGACGCCGGCCGAAGAAGGTTTATTGGTCTTTAGCACTGCGGGCGCGTTACCCTGTTCCACTGAATCCGGCTCGCCTCCCCAATGTGACCTTCAAATCATCGAAGAAGCCTTGGCCGCTCGCCGGCCTGGGGAATTCCACTCGTTTTTCTTCGTCTGGAGTTATGGATCCCCCTTAGAAGAAGAATTGCTGCGAAACTTTTACGAGGGCCTCCAACCTTTGATTGAACGCGGCGATGTCGTCTGGAAGACCATGCCGGAATTAATTGAAGCCTATCAAGCATTTGAGGGATCTGCTCCCTGAAGGAGTTCAGCTTATGATAAAACGATTCTTTTCTGTATTTGGACTCATCTTGCTCTACATGGTTGCTTGGGTTGCGCCATTGCTTCTCATTATTCTGATTGGCGGCGACAATGATGCTTTTATCGCCGTAGGCGTGCTTGTCGCCATGGTTTTTATCGTCATAGGATTTATCCCTTATCTGGATTTTATTGCCAAAAAAGTATTTTCCTTTCCAGGTGAAGGGAAACCTATCCCTTTGGAAGCCCTACACGCGGAAATCAAAGCCATTAACCAATTTGACGCGCCCGTGATGGTACAAGAGTCAAAGGGGAAGTTGGTCGTGACGTGGAAATATGTGGATGCTCAATGGTGGGAACTTTTGGCAAAATCTGGCCTGGAGAAAATCTATGAGCTTCATATTAAGTTCGATGAAGGGAAAAAAGAAGTCACGCTCATTGATGTCAACAAATCTGTCTCCTGGCGTGCTGGCCCTGCACAGGTAAAAGTTCGTGGCGGATTCTTTCGAGGTATAAATTTCAGTGTTGAGATTGGCAAGCGTTGGGGTATCAAAGAGAATTTTGCCCTGGGCAAGGTTTACGATTATAAATTCACGCCGCAGGAAATCAAAGCCCCAGTTATGAATACCATCCTAAGAAATGGTTGGGATGTGCGGTTTGGTATGTGGTAACTTGCTAACAAGGGCACCAAAAATTTAATATCATCAAATCCCCTTCGATGCGCAGGAGAATTCATTCATTTAGACCTTGAACCATTCATTCACCAGGAGATGTAACCATGAAACGCAAAACCTTGGCCTTAATCTTAACCCTAACTTTAATCCTAACCCTAGCCTGCTCCCTCGGCAGCCTGACCGGCGGCGGAGAGGACACCGAATCCCAGGAGGAATCCCAAGCGCAAAGCGAGGGCCGCTGCGGGGACGGGGTCTGCGACGGGCCGGAAAATCCCCAAAATTGTCCCGAGGATTGTCAAGCTGACGCTGATCCAAAAGAGGACGCGGAAACAGAAGAAAAATCCTCCCAAGAAAGCCGACAGGTTAGGGGGGACTATAGCATTCTCTACCACATCGTAGAACATTCCGTAACCAGTAACGAGATGGGCGGAACAAAATGCTATATGTTTAACTTCCAGAAATTCCTTGATGGCGGATATGTGCAAACGGATGGCAGCGGTAATCAAATTCTTGACCTCAAGGATTTCCCAACCAGCCACGTCACCTCGAAGAAATACACCAATTTTTATTACATCAGTTCTCCGAATGATCCGGTTATGAGTATGCAGGGCTTCTCCATGTTCAATTGGGATGTCGAAGACCAAACCCTATGGCGCTCCGAGTTCACGAACAATACGCCCACAGAAGTCGCCGGTTCAACCGGAAAAGAATTTCCGGGAGGTCTAACCACTTCACCGGAAAACCAGTATGTAGTCTATGTGATCACGAATCGAATGGGTGGCGAGGGAGGCCAGATGGGAGGGTTCATGCAAGGGAACATAAATCCCTTTTCCTCGGATTCGAAATTGACGATTATGGCCGCAGGCGGTGGAGGAAAGACCCCCGCCCTTTCCGGGAGTTATAACCGGCAGCTCTTTACAAGCTTTTCAGATTTTTCTGCGGATGGAGAGAACTTTTTCACCATTGCCAGAGATGGAGAAAGTTTCAAGTTTGTGAAAATTACCCTCGCCTCCGGAGAGACGGCGGACTTCTCTAAGGTTTACCCGGGCTTTGATTGGGCGTCCGTGAATTGGGATGAGTTCTTCCCGCGCAGGGACGATTTTGCCTATGCGTCCTTTGTCATCTCTCCCGATGAAAAACGCTTGATCGCCTATAAAAACGTATTTACGTCGAACCTCGAGAACCCGTGTTACTCGGAATCAACGCATAAGGTATGGGTTTTCAACCTGGAAACAAATACCCTGGAACGTATTGAAAATCGCACGGGCTATGTCAGCGACGCGGCTTGGAAAGCGGATAGTACCCAATTTGCCCTCGCTATTGCCGGAAATTGCGGTTGTTATCCCGATTACCTGGACGCCAGGATCGACATCCTCGACAAAGACGGCCAAAATAGTTCTACCATTGTGAATGAACCAAAAAGTAAAATCACCAATTTGGGCTGGTCTCCGGATGGAGAGATCATCGTCTATGATATTTATGGCACAGATTTTGTGGGCCGCTTGAAGCGGGTGAACGTCCAAAATCAAACCGTAACCGAAATCATCAACACCCAAACCCTGGGATACGAAGTCAACATGTCACAGCCCATCACGCTCCATTTTGTGGATTGGGTCTTAGAGTAGAAAAGTTGTGGAGGTTCTATGAAGAACAAAACCTTATCTTTGCTCCTGGCCTTGATTTTAGCCACGTTCATCGCGCTCAACCTGGGATGTTCTTCCAATGCGCTACAGGGGGAGGGGGAATCCCCACCTCAAAGCGAAAACCGCTGCGGGGACGGGGTTTGTGACGGGCCGGAAAATGCCCAGAAGTGTCCGGAAGATTGTCAAGAGGGGGAGGGTGCCGTCCCGGCCGACCAGGCCGGGGATGGTGGGATATCCCCCACGGTGGAGGGTGCCGACCAAGCCGGGGATGGTGGGATATCCCCCACACTGGAGGGTGGTGACCAGGCCGGGGATGGTGGAATCCCCCCCATCTATGTGACCCTGGCCGGTCATATCGAAGATGTCCCCGTCTACACGAACTGCGACGCCTACCCCGACTTTCGTGAAAAACTCCTCACCTTTGCCGAAACCTTCTCCGGGACGGGGGCGGCCATCAACCTTCAAATTGAGTATGAATTCTTCGTCGGCGCAGCGGAATGTGAAACCGAGGCCATGCAAGCCGGCACCAACGGCCAAAATGTAATTGACTACCTGGCCACCCAGTACGGGTATGAAATTGATGCCCACCAAGAAGGCGGTTGGGAAGAAGAGACGAGAAACGGCCAAACGGTAGATAACTATGCCGACATTCGTTACCTTGGCGAGCGGGTGACATCCACCATCAGCGAAAACGTGGGCGGCATGGTGTGGGATGATCCCGGCCAGTTCATCCGCCTCTCCCGGGGGGAACCTGGCCAACTCTACCCTGATTATGTCTGGCATCCCCAAACCCTGACCCTGGCCGTCAGCCACCAGCACCACCAAGGAAACTTCAGCCGGGATGATTTTGCCAGCGGGGTTTGGAAACCCAGCGGCCACGGCGAGTCGTTCTGGGAGCACGATCCCCAGGGAACCCTCATCTACATTGGGCCGGGAGAACACGCTAATTGGAGTGACAGCCGCCCCTGGCAATCCACGCCGGAATTTGTGGAAACCGTCGCCGCCCAACTCCGAGCAGGGGAACTCGATCCCAACAAGATGTACACTGCCTCCATCGCCATCCCGCAGAGCATCCTCTTTTACCCGGAAGAGCATCAAAAACTGCTTGACGTGTTGGAGCAATTAGCCCCTTTGATCGAATCCGGCCAAGCGGTTTACGTGACCTACAGCCAGGCGGTGGAAATATGGCAAACGGAATACGATTCCCAACCCAATATCTTTTTCCGTGAGGGCATGACCCGGCCTTATGAGATTGCTCCCTAAGGGGTAAATTGTTCCCCCCCCCTCACCTCAATCCTCTTCCAGAGGAAGAGAAGGCATCCCCTCTCCCCCTGGGAGAGGGTTAGGGTGAGGGCAAGGGCTGAACGGTTACAGTCTGTGTTATAAAGGAGGAACTATGAAAACCAAAGTCCACCTCTTCGGATGAGATATCCCCCTTTGGATCGTAGGATTAGGATTCATCATCCTCGGTCTCCTGGCCTACGCCCCCTACTTCGGTTCCGGATTTGCCGCCGACGATTTCATCTTCATCAACATGCTCGAAGGCGCCACGCCCTACAATCCCTGGCTGGGCTTTTGGGGGATTCCCGTGGAGGATTATCAGGGCTTTACCCAACTGTGGTGGATGTCCGTTGAGGGAGGGGGAGCTTTCCTGCGCCCCATTGCCAGTTGGACGCTGACCGCCCTCTACCGCGTCTTTGGCCGTAATGCCGTCCCTTTTCACATCACCTCAACCCTGATTCATGCCCTGACAGCTTTCACCGCCTTTTTGGTTTTGCGCCGCCTCTCCCAGCGAGACGCGCCCGCCCTCCTGGCCGCCCTCCTTTTTCTCATTTGCGAAGATCACGGCATGACAGTGGCCTGGATCGCGACCATTACCGATTTGCTGTGCGCTCTTTTTCTCAACTTGGCCTTTTTATCTCACATTAAGTCCCGTGAGGAGCGCAAACCCTGGCTTTTTGGGTTGAGCTTGCTCCTCTTCCTGGCCGCCTTTGCTTCTAAAGAGACCGCCGCCATTTACCCCGTTATTGTCGTTGTTTATGAATTTTTCTTCGCCGGGCGGTTGGGGGATCTGGCGATCCCCCGTGAGCGTGGGAAAGGGTCAGTTACTAATGCTCGAGCGGGATCGGCAGCTCCCGCGGACTCCGCTGAATCCGGGGATCTGGCGATCCCCTCTGAGCATGTGGGGGCGTTCCCCTCCGAGCGTGGAAGATGGTCAACTTTCAATGCTCGAGCGGGATCGGCAGCTCCCGCGGACTCCGCTGAATCCGGGGATCTGGCGATCCCCTCTGAGCATGTGGGGGCGTTCCCCTCTGAGCGTGGAAGATGGTCAACTTTCAATGCTCGAGCGGGATCGGCAGATCCCGCGGACTCCGCTGAATCCGGGGATCTGGCGTTCCCCTCTGAGCACGTGGGGGCGTTCCTCCATGAGCGTGGAAGGGGTGTGACTTTTCAGGAGCGGGTACGCCTCTTCCTGCGGGGATGGTGGGCGTGGGGCATCCCCCTGGCAGTTTTCGCCGCCTACATGGCCTTTTACCGCGCCCTCTTTCCCCCCGTCACCAGCCTGATGTACGTTGATCCCTTCTCTCAGCCCGCACGCTACCTGGCGCGTGCCTTGCCCAACCTCCCGGTCATGTTCGTGGCCCTCCTGACGCAATTTTTACCATCCATTGTGATGATGATGCCCGGCTCACTGCCCTTCGTGGCTGCCTTTGGCGTAATTCTGGTGATCCTCTTGATTTGGGCGATTTTGCCTTACCGGGGCGAGCGGACGGTGTGGTTTGCGCTGGCGATTTTCACCCTCAGCCTCCTCCCCGGCCTGGCCACCGACCCCGGCGAGCGGTTGTTGTATTTCCCCAGCATTTATGGCTTATTTGTTGTCTCTTGGCTGATATTGCGGATGCCGCGGCTGCGTTCTCGCCTATCCCTGGGGGACGCTGCGCCTCGGCCAAAGGCCCATCCTGAGCCGTCCGCCCCGCTTGAGCCAGGCCCTGCCCCTGGGGTGTGGTTTTCGCAGCGGGGTAGGCTTTTGTCCCGCATTTGGGCGTGGTACCTGCTCGTTTCAGCCCTAATCCTCCCCCTGGCGCTGCTTTTCATCTACCCCTTTATGTGGATTCCCAGCCTGGGTTGGCCAGAAGATACCGTGACGGAAAGCCTCCCCCTCATCCAGGCCGACATCCACCAACACGTTGTTTATTTGAACACGAATTCTTCTTATAACACTTTTTATTTGCCCGATATTTACCGCTATCATCGCGGCGAGTACGTGGATTTGCGCATTCTCTCTAGTTTCAACGGGCGCGTTTCGGTTCGGAGCGAGGGGGAAAACACAATTCTTTTGCGCACGGAGGATGTTGGCTGGTTGAGCAATATGTTTGCCCGCCTGGTGCGCTCTGAGCTGAAGTTCACGGTGGGGGACGTATACACCACGGGGCTGTTCACGGCTGCCATTGTGGAGGTCACTCCCGACCGGGAAGATGTGCGGGAGGTGCGATTCGCGTTCACCATCCCCCTGGATGACCCCGCCTTGGTGATAATTTATTACGACGGGGAAGATTATTTACGCTGGACGCCTTCTGCCGAGTGGCAATTGCTGAACACGACTTTGGAGCCGTTTTCGTTTTAGACTTGCCTACGATTGACAATAAACCTCAAGGTTCTTATAATATTTATAAGGTTTATAAAGTGTGTAATAATTGCGAGGTGTTTTGATGGAAAAGAGTATAGGAACTACGGAATTACGCCAGACATTGACCGATGTGCTGCACCAAGTACAAGAACAAGGCGCAAGTTATTTGCTTGAAACTTTCGGGCGGCCCCAAGCGGTTATTGTTAACCTGGACATGTATCAGCAATACCAGAGATTCAATCAGAAAAGAGAGGCGTTCTTCGATTGGTTAGAGGATAGCGCAGAGAGGAATGCCGCCCGCAACGTTGACTTGAGCGAAGAGGATGTATTAGCCATTATCGAGCAGGCGCGTGAAGATGTAGCCGACGCGGAAGAGTAGACTATGTTGAGCGTGGTTATTGATACCAGTTCGCTGGTTAGCTATGTCTTGACCAAAGGCAAATTGATGAGCCGAGTTGTGGCTCATTGGCGTGCCGGTACTTTTAGATTTATCTCGTCACCAGCAACCCGTGGGGAGTTAGAAGCAGTGCTGAAGCGGCCACGTATTCAACGGCTTGCTAATGTTCCCCTAGACGGGCTGTTTCGCGGTTTGGAGCGTTTCTCTCACCACGTGCCAGGGAACATTGATGTATCAGGCGCTTGCCGGGATGCTAAGGATGATAAGTTCTTGGCCTGTGCTGTTGAGGGAGAAGCACAATATCTGGTGAGTAGCGACCGTGATTTGCTTGATATGCGGCGCTTCCGGGGTGTTGCGATCGTGAACCCTGGTCAGTTTCTTTTGGCGGTAGAATTGTATCCCTTGCCCAAAGGAGCTATAGCGGAACGTTTTGACCGTGATGTACTGGCAGGTATTTTGGAAACCATCCCTCTTGAGCCAGATACAGAAACGCGAATTCGAGAGGCTATTAAATGTTAGTATGTTTAAACGTTCTCACATTCCAACGTTAAACGGATTATGAGGGAAACAAAATCATGCCTAAAATCACAAAAGTCGTCAAGCGCAGCGGGGCGGTCGTAGATTTTACGGCTGAGAGGATCACCAATGCCATTTACCGGGCCGCCGTGGCCGTGGGGGGACGAGACCGGGCTACCGCTGTTGAGCTGACCGAGCAAGTAGTTGATATTCTAGAAGCCTCCACGCCAGCGGGGTATACCCCAACCGTGGAGGAGATTCAAGACATCGTTGAAAAAGTGCTTATCGAAAACGGGCACGCTACAGTAGCCAAGGCTTATATCTTGTACCGTGCCGAAAGCGCCCGCCAGCGGGAACAACAAGATGCGCGGCAAGACCGTTCTATTTGTAGAATCCCCTGGGCCAAGACGTGGTATTCGCTGGATTGGGCGGTTGCCCATGGCGTCAATACCGTTGCTGGGCTGAACGAGCGTATCGCCCGCGGAGAGTATCCTGAGCTTGTCCAAGAATCCGAAGCAGCTTATAACATTGATATCAAAAACGTGGTTGACCAAATCGTGAAACGGCGCGGCGAACTGAAACTGGTAATTGTCAGCGGGCCTTCATCCTCTGGGAAAACGACCACCACCACGAAAGTCGAGGAAAGGCTGACTGAGAAGGGCATGAACCTGATCACTTTGAACGTGGATAATTATTTCTTCGATTTGGAAATGCACCCCAAAGACGAATTTGGCGATCATGATTTCGAGACGCCCCAGGCTCTGGATATAGATTTGATTGACGAGCATATCCACAAGCTGATAGCAGGGGAAAGGGTCGAAATACCGTTTTATAATTTCAAAACGGGAAAACGTGAGTTGCCCGGTACCACAATGCGCGTAGGCCCTGACGATGTGATCCTCATTGATAGCTTGCATGGTTTATATCCCCCTATGACAGCTAGTGTTCCTGATGATGTGAAGTTCAAGCTCTACCTTGAGCCGCTTTTGCAAATGAAAGATAAGAATGGCAAATACGTGCGCTGGACAGATTTACGCCTCATCCGCCGCATGTTACGGGATGAAGTCCACCGCGCTTACGATCCCCGCCGCACGTTGACGCATTGGCACTACGTCAGGGCCAGCGAGATGCGTCACATCATCCCCAATAATTCCCTGGCGGATTATATTGTCAATACGGGCTTGCCTTACGAATTGCCCATCTATGCCGCACGGATGCTGGATAATTTTGCGGGATGGGTAGAAGATTACCGCGATGACCCCCTGCGGGAAGATGCTTATATCCGTGCCAAACGGGTGCATGAACTTTTGGAGCAAGTCACTCCCGTGGGGGATGATTCTCCCATCCCAGCGGACTCTATTTTGCGGGAGTTCATCGGCGGGAGTTGTTATGAGGCGGGGTGAGGGGGGAATCAGGGACTAGTGACTAGGGAATCAGTGACTAGGAGATTTTTCGCTGATTGTTGGGGGTAAGAGGGTGTTGTGAAATTACAAATGCTCCGTTCAAAGACTATCCACGAATGCGGCCTCGAATACGCGAATTTTTCCCCGCATGTATTCGCGTATTCGCGCTTGTTCGTGGACGGCAGTCCCGTGGTGGGGAATTTATCTATACCACAGAGGGTAATTCAGTTCTAAGTGCAATCGCCCTTGCCGTATTTGGAAGATGTTGCCCGAATCCCATACCTACCAAAACCATCACTCACAAAATGTTGGTGTCTTTCCCCTTAGGAACCGTGATTAAATAACTTTCCCATTTCTAAAACCAGACCCTAAGGGTTTTCACCTCAGAAACCCTTAGGGTCTTTGGGCAAGTTATTTAATTCTCATTCCTTAGTGCAGCACCTCTTGAGGATTGGTTTACTTTTCAACGTTATCTACGTTTGTCTCTGCTAATTGAGCAACCAGGTTTTCGATTTCACTGATTAGAGCGGGGAGGTTGGGTTGTGTAAAACTCATGTTTGGCGCGGGGACGCGATTGTGTTTAATATCAGGCGGAATGTGTTTATGGTGGGGGTGTGTACTTGCAAGTTCAGGGGTGTTAGGATGAGGTTGCGCATCATACCAGGCTATTTTTTCGGCATTATGCCATAGTTCATATCCGTAAAATTCATTTTCAATGGTTCCTGTATCAACCGACAAACGTTCCTGGATAGTGATCCGATACCCTTGAGCAAAAGTCAATTCGCCTTTCAGTATAGCTACCCGCTTACCACGACGGATAACCACCAACGTAGACCGCTGAATTGACGGAAAGTGTTGCTTTAGAGTGTATATGTATTCTTCGTAATCACGAAGCGACTGGAATGGGTTCACGTTTTGTTGTTTTTCCTATCACTTTTACAATGCTTGTTGTTTGCCCACGCAAGTTTTGCATGGTTCGACGATATTGCTTTTGACGGCGTAAAAGGATTTTATAAGCCCCTGCCCAGTCACCCCAATCTAATACCCAAGCGTCATCTTCAGGTTCTTCACCACTCATATATGATTCATAGAATGTTTCTGTTAGAACACCATATTTTCGCTCATAGACTTCAATGTCTTCTGTGAGCGCGTGAATATCTTCAATAATATCTTGTAATGTCATACTCGTTTTTTGATTCATAATATTTCACCTCCATATTATTGATTGTACCAGCCAGCATCGCCCAAAGGCAAGACTTTGTTTTTCTTCCAACCAAAACTTATCCTCTTAACTCTTTGAACCATCTCATACATTATACTTGATTTTTGGACAAACTACGGGGATGGCTTAGTTATCCTCCCAGGTGCAGTGCACTCAAAAGCGGAGTGCAACGCACCTGGCCTCCCCTGATTTCCTG
>DAOUWT010000259.1 GCA_030666985.1 Chloroflexota bacterium | reverse complement strand
GACTAGGAGACTAGGGACTAGGAGACTAGGGACTAGGTGTTCTGATTCCTGGTCACTGATTCCTAGTCACTAGTCACTGATTCCTAGTCACCAGTCCCTGATCACCAGTCACTGATTCCAACAACGCAGTGAACGCATCCGCGAAAGACTTCACCCCGGCATCCTCTAACTCTTGGGTAACATCATCCATATCAATGCCCAGGGCGGCCAGTTCCTCGAAAGCCTGGTGCGCTGATGCCACGCCCTCAGTCACCCTCACCTGCGGGATTCCGTGATCGCGGAAGGCGTCTATGGTCTTTGGGGGGATGGTGTTGACCGTTCCGGGGCCTATCAGTTCTTCCACATATTTGACGTCCGAGTAGGCTGGGTTCTTGGTGCTGGTGGAGGCAAAGAGCAAACGCTGGGGATGTGCGCCTTTAGCTTTGAGGGCGGCGAAACGCTCGTTCTCATCCCCAAAGGCTTGGCGATATTCTTCGTAAGCTAGCTTGCCGCTGGCCACGGCAGCGCGTCCAAATAAGGTTTCTGCCGCTCTTTCGCCCTCTCCTATGAGAGCCTCTAATCGGTCATCGACATTGGTTTCAATGCGCGAAATAAAGAAAGAGGCCACTGAGGCTGTCCCATCCAGGGGCAATCCTGCCTCCACGCGCTGTTCCAAACCAGCCAGATAAGCGTCCATAATTTTCTTATACCGTTTGACAGAGAAAATAAGGGTAACGTTCACGTTCAGGCCGGCGGCAATGGCCTGTGTGACAGCGGGCAAGCCCTCTTTTGTGCCGGGGATTTTGATCATCAGATTGGGACGGTCAACGACCTGCCACAAGCGTTTGGCCTCCGCCAAAGTACCCTCCGTGTCACGCGCCAAATAAGGGCTGACCTCTAGGCTGACGTAGCCGTCTCCGCCATTGGACTCTTCGTAAAGGAGACGGAATAAATCTGTGGCGGCCTGAATATCAGCAATTGCCAAAGCCTCGTAGATTTCCTCCCGTCCCAGGCCCTGTGCAGATAGAGCCGCAATTTCTTCGGTGTAATCGTCCGAGTTGGCAATGGCCTTCTTGAAAATAGTGGGGTTCGAGGTCACGCCCCGAATCTCTCCCCTCTCTATCATGGCGGCTAATTCACCGTTCTCTAATAGGCGGCGTTGGATGTTATCGTACCAAATTGATTGTCCCAGGTCATGCAGTTTTTGAATAGCTCCCATTTAGATCTCCATGTTCTTCTATTCGCTCTCTTAATGGAACGCGGATAACGCTGATGCAGCGGATACACGCGGATTAAAACAAAGATTTTAAATCCGCGCAAATCCGTAAAATCCGTGTCATTCGCGTTCTATCTTTTTCACTTTTTCTACCCGGCGAGCATGACGTTCTTGTCCGGGTTCTTTTCCAATAAATTTTGCGCCTAAAAAGGCCGGCACCACTTTTTTAACGATCTCTGGGCCAATAACCCGCGCTCCCAGGCATAGGACGTTCATTCCATCGTGCTCCACGCCCTGGGCGGCGGCGTAGGTGTTGTGGCAAATAGCGGCGTAAAGCCCCTTCATCTTATTGGCCGCAATGGCCACTCCAATACCCGATCCGCACAGAAACACCCCCCTCTCAGCCTCTCCGTTCTGGATGGCCCGACCCGCTTTCTCGACGATATCGGGATAATCTACGCTCTCAGGGCTATCTGTACCAAAATCGAGGACCTCATGGCCGGCGGCGCAGATGGATTCTATCACAGTCTCTTTGAGCGAAAACCCGCCATGGTCAGTGGCTATGGCTATACGCATTGTTTTACCTCCAATATTGAAGATGTGCATTGCACCTTTCTTTGGGTGCGTTGCACATCGAGTTTACCAAAACAACCCGCCACAGGTGCGCCGCACTTCCAAAACCGTGAAGTGCAGCGCACCTGTTATTTTAGTAATTTTCCAGCCTCTGAAATAATATTCTCGACCGTCAGCCCATATTCCTGGTAGATTCTATCACCCGGGGCGGATGCGCCAAAGCGATCTAGGCCGATGATCTTCCCCGCGTCGCCAACCCAGCGCTCCCAGCCGTGGGGGACGCCAGCCTCGACGGCCAGACGTTTCTTGATGCGGGGAGGGAGCACCAGGTCACGGTATTCCCGTCCCTGGGCGGAAAACAGCTCCCAACTGGGAAACGACACCATGCGAACGTTCACGCCCTCAGCGGCCAATCGCTCCCCCGCCCTAAGAATGAGTTCCACCTCTGAACCGGAGGCCATCAAGATCAGTTCCAGCTCGTGGTCGCCAATATCGGCCAAAACGTAGGCGCCACATGCCACTTCCTCGGCGGGAGCGAAAATATCCCGGTTGATGGTGGGCACGGACTGGCGGGTGAGGATGAGAGCCGTCGGCCCTTCTCGGTTCTCCAGGGCTATTTTCCAGGCCTGAGCGGTCTCGTTGGCATCCGCCGGGCGCAGGACGGTCAGGTTGGGGATCAGCCGCAGGGCGGTTACGTGCTCCACGGGTTGGTGGGTGGGGCCGTCTTCGCCAACGCCGATGCTGTCGTGGGTGAAAATCCATAAGCTGGGGATATGGGAGAGGGCCGAGATGCGGACTGCGCCGCGCATGTAGTCGGAGAAGACCAAAAATGTAGCCCCGTAGGGGATAACGCCGCCGTACAAGGCCATGCCGTTGACAATTGCTCCCATGCCGTGTTCCCGCACCCCAAAGTGGAAGTTGCGCCCCTGGGGCTGCCCGGCCTGAAAAGCGGGGCTGCCGTCTATCCAGGTTTTGGTGGATGGGGCCAGGTCAGCGGATCCGCCGATCAGTTCGGGGATTACGGGCGCGAGGGCGTTGATGACGACCCCGGACGCTTTGCGGGTGGCCATCCCCTGGGGATTGGTGGGGAAAGTGGGCAAGGCTTCTCTCCACAGGGGGGGCAGTTCACCCTCCAGGCGGCGCTTTAGCTCAGCCGCTAGGGTGGGGTAATCCGCTGCATAAGCGGCAAAAACCTCCCCCCAGGCGTCCTCCCCCCTTTGTCCGGCACCCACGGCTTGGTCAAAGTGCTCCCCCACATCTGCCGGGATGTAAAAACGCGGCTCCAGGGGCCAATCCAGGGTATGCTTGGCGGCCTCCACCTCATCATCCCCCGGGGGAGAGCCGTGAGCTTTGGCGGTATCCTGAGCGGGCAATCCGTAGCCAATGTGGGTGCGGCAAAGGATGAGACTGGGGTGGGGGTCAGCCTTGGCAGCGGTGATGGCGGCATCCAGGGCGTCCACGTTGTTGCCATCCTCCACCAAAATGGTGTGCCAGCCGTAGGCCTCGAAACGCGCGGCGCGATCCTCGGAAAAGGTGATGCCGGTGCTGCCGTCAATGGAGATACGGTTATCGTCGTAGAGGTAGATGAGCGTACCAAGCTGGAGGTGACCGGCCAGGGATGCGGCCTCGGAGGCCACGCCCTCCATGAGGTCCCCATCGGTGACGATTGCGTAGATGTAGTTGTCGATGACTTTGTGACCGGGGCGGTTGAATTGGGCCGCGAGATGGGCCTGGGCGATGGCCATCCCTACCCCGTTGGCAAATCCCTGCCCCAGGGGGCCGGTGGTGGTCTCTACCCCGGGCGTGAGACCGTATTCGGGGTGTCCGGGCGTGATGCTGTCCCACTGGCGGAAGTTTTTCAGATCCTCCAGGGAGAGGTCGTAGCCGGTGAGGTGCAGCAGGGAATAGAGCAAGGCCGAGCCGTGCCCGCCGGATAGGATAAAGCGGTCACGGTTGGGCCAGGCGGGATTTTTGGGATTGTGGCGCAGGTGGCGCGTCCATAAGGTGTAGGCCAGGGCGGCGTCTCCCATGGGCAGGCCGGGGTGTCCGGATTTAGCGCGGTTGATGGCGTCAATGGATAGGAAGCGGATGGTGTTGATGGCGCGGGTTTGCAGGTCTTGGGACTTAGGCATGTTTTTTCTCCGTGTTGCGTGTTGCGTGCAGCGTGTTGCGTCACTAACTGTGGGTGATAGGGTAGTGAGGGTCTATTTTACCGCAGGGTTGGGAGATTGGGTATTGGGTATTGGATCAGGGCTGTTCAGTTCTCTCACGGTATTTTTAGGCAAGGTGAAATTATAAAAGGTAAGCGTTCACCTCCCCCTTCTGGCACGGCAGACCTCCGAGGTTTTTGAAGTGCAAACCTCGGAGGTCTTGGCTAGGGGG
>DAOUWT010000129.1 GCA_030666985.1 Chloroflexota bacterium | reverse complement strand
TTCAACACCGATTTACCGGGAGTGGTGATCACTGCCACCGCCCGCACCAACGCTAAAACCGGCGTGGAAATGGAAGCCCTCACCGCTGTCTCTGTGGCGGCCCTCACCATCTACGACATGGCTAAAGCCGTCGAAAAGACGATGGAGATTGGCAGCATCCGCTTGGTAGAAAAGCGAGGCGGGCAGAGCGGCGAGTGGAGAATGGCGAGTGGCGGGTAGTGAATGGCGAGTGGCGCACAGTTGATTTACCAATCCCCAATATGCCAGTTTCCCAATCTCCCCCATGCCCTAAAAAGGAAAACATTTTATGATCAAAATCAACGCCCTCTTCTTTGCCTCCATACGAAGTTTGCTTAAGAAAAAAGGTGATGAAATTGAACTCCCAGAGAAATCACTTATCCGCGATTTGAAAAATGAGCTTATCATCCGTCATCCCGAATTAGATAGAGCCATCGCAGCCTCCCTGACCGCTGTCAATCACGAATTTGCTAATGATGAGACCGAATTGGAAGATGGGGATGAAGTGGCCTTCTTCTCCCACGTCAGCGGAGGGTGAGGCGATTGCGGAATATAGAATGCGTTTCGTATAGCCAATGCAATTTACTATTTAGCACCAATAGCAAATACCCAGTACCCAATATCCAATACCAAAACCCCTATGCCCCAGAAAAAATCTCCCACCATCATCGCCATCACCGAAGACCAATTCGATATAAACGAAATCACCTCTCAAATCACTACCCCTGCTACGGGCGCGGTCTGCACCTTCACCGGCCTGGTGCGGGGAGTCACCACTCGCGGCGATCCTCACCAGACAGATTATCTGGAATACGAGGCCTACGTTCCTATGGCGGAGGCCAAAATGCGCCAAATTGCAGACGAAATCCGGGAGCGGTGGCCCGTGGTGAGGGGAGTGGCAATCATCCAGCGCGTGGGGCGTCTATACCCCGAAACGCCAGCCGTGGTCGTGGCCTGCTCGGCGGGACACCGTGACACGGGCGTATTCGAAGCCGCACGCTATGGCATTGACCGTCTGAAAGAAATTGTCACGGTGTGGAAGAAAGAGGTCGGCCCTGGGGGGGAAGAGTGGATTGAGGGAGAGTATACGCCCACGCCGGGGGAGTGAGCATGATAGCTTGCGTTGATTGCAAAATCCCCTACCCACCCGATAGCATCCCCTACATCTGCCCCCATTGCGGCGGAATATACGATTTTACCGCCCCGCCCCCATTTGACCCCGAACGCATTGAACCCGACCTCCCCGGTTATTGGCGCTACCGCTTGTCGCCATCCTCACCGGTTCGGGGTTGAAGGACGGCTGAGAAGTTTCCCCGTGTCAGTGGTGCATTGCACCTGCTTTTGGGTGCATTGCACCACGAGCCTCATTCACAATTTACCATTTATAATTTCATTTCACCTGAAAGAATCGTGAGAGAACTGAACAGCCCTGGCCCTACAGGCTTTTTCCTCTTCTCTTGACGCCGGTTAACCATCCTGCTACACTGTGATTAGTCTGATTAGTCTGATTAGTCTTATTTGTCTGGTGAGGTGTAAAAATGACTGCGGTTGTACCTGTTTCAGAACTAAAGCAGCGCACGGGTAAAATTCTCAGTAAAGCTGTCGTTGACCGGCAAGATGTGATTGTCGAGCGATATGGTCAGGAGTACGCTGTTGTGCTCAGTTTAGAACGCTACCATGAATTGGTGGATGCAGCGCAGGCGCGAGTGCGGGAGCGATTCGTGAAGGCGCAACGAGCAGTTTATGAAGCTACGGCTGATATTCCTGCCGAAGAAGTTGAAAGTATAGTCGCTGACGCTATTCAGGCATCTAGGTTGGAGCGCTCTGATGCGAGTGATTCTTGATACCAGCGTGGTTGTCAGTGGTATGATTTCGCCGCATGGCCCGCCGGCCCAGATTATTGCCCGCTGGCTCGACGATGATTTCGTCTTGATATACACACCAGCGATGCTTGTGGAATTGGAAGATGTGCTCAACCGTGCCTGGCTGCACAAGAGACTAGTGCATGTGCCAGAGCGGATTCCGGATTTTCTCTTAGCTGTCAAGGTATTGGGTAAGTTGGTGAGGGGTTATGTCAACGTAGCAGGGCAGGTACGCGATCCTTTCGATGAAATGTTCTTAGCCTGCGCCGTATTGGGGAAAGCAGACTATATTATCAGCGGGGACAAAGATTTGCTCTCTTTGGGAGCATACCGGGGGACACGGATTGTTACTCCGGCTGAGTTTCTGACTGTGTTGGAAACTTAAGAAAATCTTGGTAGTGGTAGAAACTATAGATGTTTTAGCTTGTGTGGTCGTTGCGATAATACGTCAACGAATTGCTGAGGCCCATCTAATAAGAGGAGTAACATGTTCAACACGTTGCGTCCTATTAGAGCTTCAGTGCTATATGGGTCTCCCACTACTTCAAGTGCGGGTAGTATAGTTTTACCAACCTGGATGTCTACCATGTATGTGGTCGCAGATGTATATTCCCCCCAATGGCTGCGGAGACGCACTTCATCCAGCTCGGGTGCTGCAATTCCCTCCAACCAAGGTAGTGGCACGATGGTCATATCCGCTCCTGTATCTATAATCGCCTGGACTGGCCCGTGGATGCGAGCGGTATCAGGCACGCGCAAATGGATGTGTAATACAGGAAGCGGAGGAAAGTATCGTGAGGAGTAGGTAATTTGCCGCGTCATGGTCGCTCGAAACGGGGCGTTAGCACATAAATTTCGCGAGGGGCAGGTGCGTCGGCTGGTGAAATCAAAATTGGCACATCTCCCAGTTTTTTATGCACCCGGCGATAGAGTGTCAACCTGTCCGGATCGTGATCAATGACCTCCTGGTTGTATACAGCAACAAAGTCATCACCATAGGAGCGGCGCATTGTTTCTGGAATCGCTTGCCAAGCCAGGGCTTCGGCGTGAATACTGGCCCGCCGCTCATGGCCGGTGCGTGCTGGCACAGATTCTACCGCCGTTGGTTGAATA
Organism: Chloroflexota bacterium; assembly: GCA_030666985.1. Taxonomy (GTDB): domain Bacteria; phylum Chloroflexota; class Anaerolineae; order Anaerolineales; family UBA11858; genus B10-G9. The sequence goes on along the minus strand of DAOUWT010000129.1, from coordinate 4,175 downwards.
GACCATTGCCGCCGGACCCATGCTAGAAAATTAGCGACGTAATTTAGGGCAGAGTCCGGCAATTCATCAACGGCATGATGCAGGGTTTCGCGGGTGATGATGCTCATAAATCACTCTCCTTTCAAAATATGATTATCATAATTATACCAGACTGAGACGCAACGCAGGGGCGCAGAGTCGCAGGGGCACGAGGAACCGCGTTTCTGGGCGAAAGTCATTTTTAGGCAGCTTTTTAGAAAAACAGCAGGTAGCGGGGTGCTTTTTGCATATATTCCTGGAATGACTCCCCATATTGATCCAGGCAGGCTTTTTCCTCCGCCACAATTCGTAAATGGCCTAAGATTGTTAGAGATGCTACAAGGATCGTGGCTATCCATGAACCGATTGTCAGGGTGATCCCCAACATAATGGCGACAAGGGCCGCCCACTGCGGGTTTCGGGAGAATCGGTAGGCTCCCTGCACGACGGGTTCGTTCAGAGGGGTGTTGCGGTAGTTGATGAGGGAGATGACCATTAACACAAAACCTAGGACATAAAGGATGATGCCGGGTATAAAAGCTCTTGTCATGGCATTCAACGGAGTTAAGAAAATCAGCAAAAAGACGATGATGGCGGCCAGTTTGGCGGCCATGGACACCTTTCGGATCTTCTCGCTCCAGCCCGTGCGATCATAGAGCCGAGCCACCACTTCCCGAGGGAAAAGGAGCATGAGCAGACCAAATACGGCATAAAATGCGACTAGTAAAATCCAGCCGTTGAGCCATCCAAGTTCAAGAGGGGGGAAGAATTTCATGGTTGTTTACTCCTGTAAGATTTTTAGGGATTAGCTTGGGTGTTTATGGTGACCATTATATCAATTTAATTAGGCTTGCTTTTCACGCTCATTGAGGTACAATCCATCTGTTAATTTTAATCTTCGTAGGGACGCTGCAAACAGCGTCCCTATTTATGTGTCAGGGAGCTATGATGAAACTCGGTATTATCGGTCTACCTCAGGTTGGAAAAACAACTATTTTTAATGCCCTTACTAGGGGCGATTATCCTATCACGATGAGCGGCGGACGTTTGAAAGTTCACATGGCAGTAATTGATGTGCCAGACCCGCGCGTGGATGCTCTTTCTCAGCTTTATCACCCGCGCAAAATAGCTTATGCCAAGGTGAATTATACAGATATTGCTGGTTTGGAAGGTACAACAGGGGGAAATCTCTCAGGTTCATTGCTGGCTGAGTTATCTCAAATGGATGGTTTTATTCACGTGGTGCGCTGTTTTGAAAACCCAAGTGTGTCCCACATTCAGGGGAGTGTGTCCCCGCAGCGCGATGTTGACACAATGGAGGAAGAATTCATTCTTAATGATCTGATTCAGGTTGAGCGGCGGTTGGAACGCTTGGATGAAGACCGTAAGCGAAATAGGGGCGATAAAACAGAAATTGCTCGCGAAGAGGTTCTTTTTCAAAAGCTGTCTGCTCATCTTTCAGACGAACTCCCTTTACGGGTGTGTGAATTGACCGTGGATGAAGCAAAGGCAATTTCCGGCTATGGATTTTTGTCGCTGAAGCCTTTGTTGATAATTCCCAACTTGGGTGATGATCAACAACCCCCTGCCCTTGATGTTCCTGATGAAAGCGTTGTGGTCGCTATTCAGGGTCGCTTGGAAATGGAGATCGCTCAACTACAGCCAGAAGACGCCCAGCTTTTCATGGATGAATATGATATCGCTGAACCCAGCTTGCACCGTATGATCCGCGAATCTTATCAATTGATGAACCTGCAATCTTTTTTCACGGTTGGCGAAGATGAGGTGCGGGCCTGGACTATCCATCGGGGGATGACTGCGCCGGAAGCCGCGGGGGTGATTCACTCTGATTTGCAGAAGGGCTTTATTCGGGCTGAGGTGGTGTCGTGTGATGATCTATTGTCGTATGGGAGCATAACTGCGGCTCGCGCAAAGGGCCTGGTGCGGCTAGAAGGCAAAGCCTATCACCCTCAAGACAGCGATATTATGCACGTGCTTTTTAATGTCTGAAATGTTATAGTATGAAATTATTTTTGCACCGTGCATTCTCTTTCAGCAATGCCTCCTGGTACGAGGGAAGCAGAATCTTCTTCCCTAAATGAGCTAACTTTTAGCAGAATGGCTAATTTATTATATGAATGCTGCCATTAAAAAAAATGAGGTGTTTGTATCGTGCAGTATTGTGCACTATCAAACACCTCATCTTTTTAAAAATCAAATGGGTTACAGAGTTTCGGCTTCGTAAACGATTTGTCCAGCCACTATGGTTGATAAAGGCTTCAAGTCCACGAGGTCAACTTTAGGGTCTAAGGTAAGCAAATCATGAGACCAAACCACCATATCAGCAACTTTTCCTAGTTCGATTGATCCTTTTATGTCATCTTCAAAGGATGCATAAGCTGATCCCATGGTGTGGATGCGCAGGGCGTCCATCATTGAAATGCTCTGTTCGGGACTATAGATGTTATCCTGCCAGGTTGTGCGTGTGACTGCCCCGGCAAATGACCAATTAGGTTCTATAAACGGCGTGGCAGGAACATCACAGCCAAAGGCCAACTGGATTCCCATTTCTAGCATTGTCCGCAATGGTACAAAGCGAGCCATAGCCTCTTCACCGGCAACATGTATATAGGCGTCTGATAACATGCTGACCCAATTGGGTTGAGTGGATATCACAATTCCCAAGTCTTTGATGCGTTGGAGGGCGTCAGTAGTTGGGAAGAGAAGATGCTCGATTTTATGGCGGTGATTTGAATCTGGTTTAGCCTTCAAAGCAGCCTCAATGGCATCGATAGCCATGTCGATGGCCTGATCTCCAACGCAATGGAATGATACCTGATACCCCTCTTGGTGCATGACTGTTACCATCTGATTTACTACTTCTTGCTTGTAAAATGGATAGGATACTTTTGACATGGGCAGGCTGGTATCATACATCAGAGCTGTCCCCGCGCTGGCGCCGCCGTCCATGGCTAGTTTCCAGCCACCAAATTTCAGCATGGCTGAACTAATCTTCTTGGCGGCTAGGACTTCTTCTTTGGCATGAGCTGGCGAACTGACGTATTGCATTAGGTACATTCGCATCTTGAGGTCCTTCGCTTTCCATACGTTTTTGTAGGCCTCAACGTCTCTGGATGAGCTGACGATTACATCCTGCCCACTAGTGTACCCCACCGCTAGGCAATCCATCTGGGCGCGAACAATATCGTCCATAAGATCCTGGTCAGAACGCTCTCCCCACCCAGGAGCCAGGTTTCCAACCAGTGCCTGGGCGGTATAGTGGCCTAGGAATCCGGTGGGTTCTCCAGTATCGGAGTCCCTGATAATTTTTCCAGCTGCAGGGTTAGGTGTGTCTTTATCGATGCCGGCCAATTTTAGCGCATAGCTATTGACCACTGCATATTGACCACCCATGTGTTTCAAATAAACGGGGTTATCGGGAGCGATGGCATCCAATTCCCAGCGATCCGGCGCGTCACTAAGAGATAACATGAAACCCTGGTTGCCAGCGATCCACTCACCTTCTTCTGTTTGAGCGACGGCTTCGGTCACCACTCGCATCAAATCATCCTTGCTGCTCACATTCGGAAAGCGAATATCTGTAAAACCACCCCAGGTTTGTTTGCCATATTGAACGGTATGGAGATGTGAATCAACTAGTCCAGGAGTGACTGTTTTACCGCCTAGGTCAAGTACTTGGGTATTTGGCCCAATCATGGGCTGGATGTCAGCACTGTTCCCTACGGACTGGATTAGGCCATCCTTTACGGCTAGAGCATCCGCTATGGTGTTCCTCGAATCTACGGTTATGATATGACCATTTTGGAATACTAAATCTGCGTAGTTATTAAATCTTTTACCACAAGATGCCAATACCAGTCCTGCTGAAGCTGCCGCAGATAATTTCAGAAAATCTCGCCTAGTTACTTCGCTCATGGTTTTTCTCCTTGTATGGATAGTATTCTAGAAAAGGGTGTCCTAGAGTAAGATGATTGTTAAGCATGGTAGTGTATCTGGCAATTCATAATCATTGTAACATGATTTTGCCCGCTCATTCAATGGGTATTCATCAACATGACCACTGATATAGGCAAGATAAACGCTGATCTCTCTAACTAGACACTGGCCTACACTTCAGATGATCCTTGCTCTCTTCT
>DAOUWT010000085.1 GCA_030666985.1 Chloroflexota bacterium | reverse complement strand
CTGCTCGAAGGGGATCGCCAGCTCCCCTGGATTCCGCAGCCGATGGGGCTACGCTGTACAGCCCGCAGGCTGTGTCGACCCATCTCGAGCAAGAGAAGGAATGGGTTTGTATCCCATATGCGATTGCCCTGGAGCGAATGAGCGATTGCATGAACTCTATTTGACAAATAAGAAGAAGTTTGGGATAATCTGGTCTGGAATACTTGGAAACTTATAGTATTTATAAATGTATGCAAGTTGTCAGTTAGCTGCCACCATTGCGTGGGGAGGCAGCTAGATTTTTGTTAATGAGTTGTTTTATTGAACCTGCTTCTTACGGGCAGGTGTATAGCTTGACAAATAACACTTGAAATTTGGCCGCACGATGGGATTGCTTTGTGGAAAGTCAGATCACATTGAGGTATTTTTTGGGTTTGCTTTTGTCAAGATGGTTAGTTGTATAGGAGTTTAACTACAGTTTTATGGAGACCGGAGTTATTGAAAAAGAATTGGAAGGGCAAGTTGTTGAGAATCAGGAAAATGATGAAACCCCGGCGTGGTTCCAGGATTTTATTGAACATCATGATTTTGAAAGTCCCCAGAGAGGTGACATTTTGCAGGGAAAAATCCTCGATATTCGGGATATTTCAATACTGTTGGATGTAGGCCTTAAACGGGATGCTATTGTAACCAGTCAAGACCTTGACAAGGTTGATGATAAAATTTTGGAAAACCTGGAAGTGGGTGATGAGGTTTACGTCAGCGTATTCCGAACCCCTGTTGGCGATGATGATCTTTTGGTTTCCCTCAATCGTGGAATTGCCTATGAAAATTGGGTAAAAGCAGAAGAATATTTAGATAACGGAGAACTTCTTGAACTAGAAGTTATCGAGCAGAACAAGGGCGGCTTGTTAGTTACCTTTGAGAATTTGCGCGGTTTTGTTCCTAATTCCCATATTCCTGCTTTGCGGCGCGGCGCGAGTCATCAAAAAATGGAAGAAATCAAGACTGAGATGATTGGAGATGTCCTTCCCTTGAAAGCCATTGAAGTTAATCGTAAACAACGCCGCTTGGTGCTCTCCGCTCGTGTTGCCCAAAAGGAGCAGCGTCGCAGGCGATTGCAGGAATTGGAAGCCGGAGACGTTATCAAGAGCCGCGTGGTAAACGTAGTGGACTTTGGCGTTTTCGTTGATTTACAAGGTGTTGATGGCTTAGTTCATAAATCTCAAATTGCCTGGGATCGCGTTTATAACCCCTCCAAATATTTTAGCGTTGGCGATGAAATAGAAGTCAAGGTCGTTGATGTAGATGTTGAGCAAGAACGTGTGAGCCTTAGCCGGAAAGCTATCTTGCCCAACCCCTGGGAGAAACTTCGGGAAACTTATGCCGATGGCGATTTGGTTGAAGGCCAAGTTGTCTCAGTCTTGGACTTTGGCGCTTTTATTGAATTGCCCGATGGATTGCAGGGCTTGGTTCATGTCAGTGAGCTTGGTTATGCCAATGCGGATGACCCAAAGAGTGTCGTTCGGTCAGGAGATAACGTTTTGGTCAGGATTATGAACATTGATCCTGGTCGCGAGCGAGTTTCTCTTAGCATGCGCCGTGTGCCTGTTGCCGAACAACTTGCCTGGATGATGGAAGAAGAACTTGAGGCCGAAGAGGATGAGGAAACTGCTGAGGTCGAAGAAGTTGTTGCCGAAGCAGCCGGTGAAGTTGAGCCATCTGAGGAAGCAGAGGTAGCTGAAGAAGAAGTTGAAGAGGTAGAAGAACCTTCCGCCGAAGCTGAAGCAGTTGAAGAAATTGAACCTGAAACCACGGAGACGGAAGAAGCTGAAGAAGAAGTTGAAGAGGTAGAAGAACCTTCCGCTGAAGCCGAAGTAGTTGAAGAAACCGAACCTGAAACCATTGAGACAAAAGAAGTTGAAGAGGTTGAAGCAGAGAAAGAGGAAGTAGAAGAAGCCGAGGATGCTCGTTTGAACATCAATGCAGCAGATGCCTCCTCCCTGACCGATTTGCCCGGAGTTGGCCCTGCGCTGGCTAAACGTATAGTCCAAAATCGTCCATACGCAGCACTAGAAGAATTAACTAAGGTCAAAGGGATTGGCCCCAAAGCCTTTGAAGAGCTTAGTGAGTTGATCACGGTGGAATAAGCCGGCCCAGAACAATCTTAGCAGAATTCCAAATACAAAAGCAGCCAGGAGAATTAGCTCCTGGCTGCTTTTTTCGTTCCCTCCGCTCTAGCTGGATCGCCAGATCCAGCGGACGAATAGAGGCAAATTCAGCCTCATTCCCCACCGCCCCCACCCGCTGCCGACCGGCTGATGAATGGAAGATAAATCTGAGGGGAAACCGCCGTCACGGGCCAATAATAAGCCTGCCCAGCCCCTGGCTGACCGCGGTAATCAACGAGCATGAAGCCCAATGGCTGGCTGTAATCATACCCCGCGGCGTCATTGATAGAAATCTCATAAGTCGTCTCAGTGTCTCCGGGGCCGGGATCGGCGGGACTGCCGGCGGCGGGTCCCCACGTCAGCGGGGGATGGGCGACGTCGAATTGATAGACCTCTGTGGCGTCTTCGTTCTCATAATAACCGTAGCATGATAAGTGAAAATCGAATCTCGTATCACCTCCCCCTCCTACCGGGTCAAGACCAAATCCGTAGGAACCGTGGGTGGGAATATACCACTCCATGTACCCAGCGTTGTAGTCGGTGTAGATTGCGAATGGGCTTGCCAGACTCACCTGGCCCGTACTGAGGTCCTCTTTGAAGACCATCCAGAGGTCGTTATAATTTTTTGTATCGTCATATCCAAAATCGTAGTTGTAAAGCTTATAGTCATCAGTACCATCCTGATCAACATCTATGAAAAGGTAAAATTTAACAAAAGTGGTCTGAGGCGTGTGCCAGCTTCCATAAACATTGATGGCCGCGATGATGGAATCTGTATCAGGAATATCATCATCGTTCGTATCCATCAAGCCCCCATAGTCCAATCCGAATAACCTCAGATCACCCTCGTCGCCTATGCCCGCCTCGTTCGGGTCCGACATGAAGGCTGGGTAGCCCCAAAGCTTGGAGCTGATAGGGCCTGAATGTTGGAGTTCTACGCTGGCTTTGTCGGCATCATAATCCATGATTAGTTCTGACGATAACTCTGTTAGCTGGCTGTATGGCCGGGGCAAAAGGTAGAAGGGTAGCCGCAGCTTGTCGGCAGCATCCCCCGCGTTTGTGAAAACGAAATAACCGCTGTATTCCTCTAAAATGGGATCAGCATCAGCATCGTTGAAATTGCTTGGAATTTGTGCAGGATTAGCATCAAGCTGAACATCCACCTGGGCTGTTCCCACTGCCGGGACGGTTACACTGGCGGGATGGGTGAAGCCTACCCCGTCAGTGGATGACTCGCCATCAAAATACCAGGCTATGTTATAAGTGATCTCAGAGGCCGTATAATTGCTGAAAGTGACCGTTTTGGTGTCCGTGTACGTCGCCCCGCCCATCAGGAGCACCCCCCAGCTCAGGCTCACCAGTTCCGCGTCCCCTACGGCGATCACGCTCCGGTTCACGCTCTCGTAGGCGTCCACCCGCCCAGCCCCCACGCGGGGGACAGGTGAAAGATCTGCCAAGTCAACGGCGCGGTTCATGAGGGCCGCTTTAACTTGATCAGGCGTCCACGCGGGGTGCGCCTGCACAACAAGGGCCGCCGCTCCGGCTACGTGAGGGGAGGCCATCGAAGTTCCCGCAAACCCAGTCTTTCCTGTGCCGGTTTTATAATTGGCGGCATAAATAGGTGTGGCCGGGGCGGTTATCTCTGGCTTCAAATTGGAATCAAAACCCCGGGGTCCGCGAGCGGAACTATCCCATATATATTCCGGAGTTTGAGTTTTGCTCGTGTCACCCTCTGCCGAGACTGTCACAGCTAGCCCGTGTGAGGCTTGCAAGGCCTGCCCGTCAACATCGGCCACCATGCAGGCCGGAATATTCACCTCATGGCCCGACATCCCTGTTTTTCCTGGTTCGTTATTGAAAACAATTACCCCTACCGCTCCCAGGGCTTCGGCATTATCAACTTTGACATCAAAATTACAATCTCCGCGTTGAATAAGAGCTATGCTGCCCAGCATAGGTGTAGCACCAGGAGCAAATCCGCTTATATCACAAAGGCGGTCGTCTGTGATTGTTCCAGTATAAAAAAGCGGTGCAGTCGATTCCACGGTATAGCGACCGCTCCAATTATCAAAGGAAGAAGGTTGATATAAGAAATCCCTTGCCGCTGTACTGACCGTCGGCCCGCTGTCATAACCGGAGTTGCTGCCCGCCACCGAAATTGCTCCACTGGCTGAGGCCGGGCTGCTGGTGATATAAGACACATCCCCGTCGTTTCCAGCCGCAGCCACCACTACCACGCCAGCCGCCACCGCGTTATTGACCGCTGCTATAGCGGGGTCGTTGTCGTCAGCCGGCCCGTAAGTGGTGCCAGACGAAATATTGATTACATCCAAATGATCCGATAAGTCGTCGTCCCCATCGGGGTCCATAGCCCATTCAATGGCGTCAGCAATTAAGTTTGTACCTCCGCTTGATCCATATACCTTCAGAGCATAAATATCTGCCCCAGGAGCGACCCCCTTGCTTACGTCACCGGCTTCCAGCCCGGCTGCTGTAGAAGCCACATGTGTGCCATGTCCGAAGGTATATTCATCGAGAGGATCCTCGTCGGGGACAGGGACTTCGCCTGCTTCGTAGTCCGTCCCGGCAAAGTCATATCCCCCTACCACTTTGGCGTTTGGGAAACCGAAATCTAAGATATCCGGATTATTAGCGATGTAATCAGCGGGGTCTCCGTTTCCCCCCAGGGCCGCGTGCGTGTAATCAACCCCAGTGTCAATGATGCCAATTGAAATTCCTGTTCCGTCAAAGCCTAGATCAGCAGCCACTTTGTCGGCCCTAATGGTGGGGACGCTGTTATCCAAAATGGGATAATAGACCGGGGCGCGGTGAATGGCCTTCACATTGGGTAACATTCTCAGCTCGGCCAATTGCTCGAAGGGAACGTTGACCAGCAGCCCGTTATAAACTTTAGTATATTGCGAAATGACCGCCCCAGAGTGTGAGACAACGTAATCGGCCACCGGTCTCTGAAGACTGGCCAGCTCTTCGGCGTGACTCCGCTGGGCCAGGGGACTCATATTCCCTCTAGCGTTAGAGAACAACTCCGCCACGGATGGATCCACAAGCTCAACCACCACCGTAATTTCCTGGCCAGCCAGGTCTGCCAGAGCGTTGGGGATGGGGCCGCGCGTCATGAGCAAGAACTCCTCCGAGGACATGCCGCCCTGGAAGGATGCCAGCACCTCTTCGGGAAGAAGTTGGAACCGTCCCGGGGGTGTCGTCGGGGGGGGAGGCGGAGCGGGGGGGGTTGCCTGCGCCGAGGGTGCCATAACAAAACCGCCCAAAAACAGGATGGCTAATATCAAGTTCAACAACTTATGTTTCTTTTGCATAACACACATCCTCTGCAATTCCTTTGCGTACCTGTCCGTCAGCTTTGGGGGATATTCCTCCGCGTGAGCGGGGTTGCCAACCCCTCTGCTTGAGCCGGATCGCCAACCCCTCCGCTTGAGCCGGATCGCCAGATCCGGCGGATGGGAGATTTGCCCACGCGTGAGCCGGCCGCAACCCTGGGGGATGGTAAACCCCTCCCGCCAGGTTAGCCCCCCCCAGTGGCCAAACCGCCCCCCCCCGTGGGAAGGTAAACCCATCCCGGAGCGTTAACCCTCGCTCGAGCCGGACCGCCATCCCCCCGCTCGAGCCTGGTCGCCATCCCCCCGCTTGAGCCGGACCGCCATCCCCGGCGGGTTCATCCTCCCGGAAAGACCTGGCACTTACATTCTATCGCATAAGGGAAATTTTTTCCATTCCTCCCACCTTCTCACCCATCCCCACCCAGGCAATTTCAATGAGCGTATTCAGCAGGCGGTACGTGACGGCAATCACCATTCCCACCGAGAAAGGCAGAAACGCGCTCAACAACGCGCTCATGGTGAGTTCCTTCAGCCCCAACCCGCTGGGCAAGAGAAGAGAAAGAATCGACACCAAGGCCGAGATGGTAGATACCCCAATTGCGGCGGGCAGGGAGGGCGGGGCAGCCGTTAGGGCGGCGATCGTGAAATATAACCCCGTCCCGTCTAGGAGCCAGGTTCCCAGGTAGAAAGCGCTCCAGGTCAGAAGCTCGGCGCGGGTGAGGGTCAGGTCAAGCGACTCCTTCTCGAAGACGCCTAAGACGTAGTTGATTAACTTGACCACCAGGTTCGGCTGGATGGCCGCAACTATGAAAATGCTCCCTGCCGCGCCTAGAATGGGAAACCAGAGCCAGGCTTTCGTGCTCGGTTCTGGGAGCAAAAGATAGCACGCCAAGCCGCTAAAAGTGATCAAGACCATCTCTAGGGCTGTTGCGCTGGCAATTTTAGTTAAGGAGACCTTTTCCCGTTTATAAAAATACAAGCGGCTTCCCACATACCAAATTGGGAGCGGGATTCTGCGGGCCAGGATAGAAAGGCTGTAAATGCGTAAATTGCCCCGCCAATTTTTGTAGTGAGTGAAACTGGTCATCATCCCCTGCCAGGCGGCGAACATTGACCCCAAGGCCAGGAAGTGGGTGAGTATTATGAGGGGCAAATTGCGCCATTCTGCTTGCCATGCAAAGGCTGCGAGCGTGTCCCATTCTCTAATGAGCGTGATCCCAAACACTCCCGCCACACCGAGGATGATTGCCAATCCCCATAGGCGTGAATTGAGTTGAGCTTGACGAAACATCCTTTGTATAGCCATTGTTTCCCAAAGACGTGAAACGTGAAAACGTGAAACGTGAAGCGTGATACGTGAAGACGTGAAGACGTGATGCGTGAAACGTGACGCCACTCCTCATCCGAATCAAAAAAAGCCCGCCGGGGACGGGCTGTCAGGCACAGTGAAATAGTGGTGGTGACACCAGCTTAGGGCGATTCCTCTGCACGCAACAGTTCTACAACCTCCTCGATCAGAAACGGCAAATTGGGTTTGGTGAATGAGAGCTCTGGCGCGGGGATGCGGTTGTGTTTTATGTCGGGAGGAATGTGTTTGTGGTGGGGATGCGTGGCAGCTAACGTGGGGTCATCAGGATGAGACCAAGAGTCGTACCAGTAAAGTTTCTCTGTTTCCCGATAGACTTCGTAACCATATTCCTCAATCACCTCTTTTCGCAAGTTGATGGCTTCTAGCACTCGGAGACGAATGTCACCGGCAAAAAACACTTCTCCCTTGAGAATGGCCCGCTTGCCATCAATTTCCCATATTGTCAACGTAGAGTGTGTGACAAACTCGTAGGTATCAGGGATGCTATAGACCAGAAAACCGTAATCTACAATTGAGGAGAGCATAATGGCTAAACAGGGACGGGAGCAGAGTGAATGACTGTCAACAAGTCTGGCGTCTTGGTAATCGCTTCTTCGTATTCATCGCGACAGTCCAACCATAGCTTGTACAGTCCGCGCCATTCCAAGAACTCGAAAAAATCATCCCGCCCGTCGAGGTCACTTAACCGCCCTTTTTCAGCTAATTGGTAAAAATGAGCAGATTTGAGTCCATAACGCCGCTCGAATACCTGAAGCCGGGTTTCTATTTTCAACATACTTACGACAAGTTCACGGATAGACATGATAGACGCTCCTGTTATCAGCGTAGTTCCATTTACGCGCTGGTGCATGGCTAAAGAAATACATAAACAGCTTAGTGTATTATACTTATACTCAATATCTTCGTCAAACTGTAAAATTATTTTGTCTCCTGATTGGTTGTGTTGGGTAAATATTTACTTCGCTTGTGTAAACAATCAGGAGCATGTCACTTCTCACTCCTTGCTCTTCACTCATCCCTCTTCTCCAAAACAAAGACCATCTTCGTAACCACAACTTCTTGCAAGAGTGGAACATAAGTACAGCCCTTGAGCAGCCAATAGACAGACCGCAGAAAAGGGAGCTTTCTCAGCACATCGTAGCCCACCGGGAGCAAGGCTGCCTGCCGAATTATAAACCCGCTTTCACGGATCAACTTCCGAAAACGGCGCAGCGTGACCCGATTCAGGTTGGGCAAACAGGCGCGTGGCATTTCCCAATCTACTTGCGCCGCAGGGAGAAAATTAGCATTGAGGTCTTGTTCCTTCTTCACGCGGCGGAGGACGTTCAACAAAGTCTTTTCCGAGAAGAACAAGTGCGGCCAGGGGAAGTGAATCCAATTTCCAAGGTGCGGCCCCCACGGGCTGTAATAAGGCGGAAGTTGCAAGTAGGCCAGCCCTCCCGGCTTGAGGACGCGGTAACTCTCACGTAAAGCTTGCCCAACATTGGCAATGTGCTCGAATGTATTTATGGAAACTGAGGCGTCAAAGCAATTATCTGGGAATGGGAGCGAGGCCGCGTCGGAGGCGGCTATTTTTATGGCCTGGGGATTTTGAGGCCTCGGTGTTAAATCTTGACGATGTTTTTGAAAAGTAGCCAGTTTGCTCTCGTCAATATCAATGCTGACCACGCTTTTGGCATGCCCTTCGTTGACGAAAAAAGGCAATTTTCCGCCCAGGCCGGTTCCCACGTCTAAGACCAGTTTCCCCGCTAAACTCCAGTCCGCGCCAAAAAAAGGCACCACGCGCCGGGCCTCGTTATACGCCCAAAGCTGGTTAGCCGCTAGATTGCGTTTAGCATCTTCCAAATCGGCTTGCATTTTAAGCTTTGGGAAGGCTTTATTCAATCTCCAGGCTAAAAATTCTCCTAATTTGCTCATTGGGCAGCCTTTCGTATCTCCGCTCAGGAACCGCGTTCCTCCGAGGAACGCGGTTCCCGAGCTAAAATCAGGAGCGAGTTGCCATCTTCGTAGTCGCGGCGTGTGTCCAAGTATCCCAGCCAAACCGAGAGCGGATGAAAAAGCAGGGCTAGAGCCACACGCAGCCAAGGATATCCCCAAAAAAGATTGTTCAGTTCGAAAGCCAGCTCTCCCCGCCAACTGAAGCCGTAACGCAGATACTCCACCTCGAACCCCGCTTGCCTCAACTTGGCCCTAATTTCTGACTCCGTGTACTCGTCCCGCACGTGCTCCGGCGTAGTGTGTTCGCGGAAGACGGGGAAAATCCGTTTGTGTTCCTGGTGCCGCCGGGGGAGGTGCAGGAGCAGCTTTCCGGTTGGGGAAAGCATTTGGCGGAATTTTACCAATGCGGCCACATCTTCTGGGAGGTGTTCAAGCAGGTCAATGCTAAAGATCAAATCATAAGGTTTGGTTGGGGAAAAGTGTTCTGCGGCGCTTTGAACGAATCTTAAATTAGTGAGGTGTGTTTGTTTTGCAATTCGCTTGTTG
>DAOUWT010000263.1 GCA_030666985.1 Chloroflexota bacterium | reverse complement strand
CCACACGCTCGAGCAGGATCGGCAGCTCCTGCGGGTGGCGTCCGGGGAACTGCCGTTCTCCTCAGAGCGTTGTAAGTAAAAAATCCACCATGATTTTGGATAATTACGTAGAAAGCATGTCCCGGGTGAGCGCCAAAGCTCCCATCAACCCGACATCATCCCCCAGGGCAGCTTTGAGTATTTGTAAGTCTTCTAAATACTTTGGCCCAAATACGTATTGCGGGAGAGCTTCTCTGATGGGGGCAAACAGCAATTCGCCGACCTGTGAGACTCCGCCGCCGATAATGACTGCGGTGGGATTGAAGATATGCAAGAAATCTACAATAGCGCGGCCTATGAAAGTCCCTGCTCTCTCGAAGGCAGCCTGGGCCAGTTCGTCTCCCTCGTGAGCGGCTTGGGCTATCTTTTTGGGCGTGAGCGGTTTGGCTGATAGCAGTTTCGACGGCATCCCTCGCTCTAATTCTTCTTTTACCCAGCGGACTATAGAAGGGCCTGAGGCCACGGCTTCCAGATGTCCCCGGCGGCCACAACTGCAATAGGGCCCGCCGGGGGAGACTGTCACATGCCCCAATTCTCCTGCCAAGCCGTTGGCGCCCACTAGCAAGCGATCATCGACGATCACTCCGCCGCCAATACCTGTGCTTATCGTTAAATAGATTAGATGATGGTGTCCTCTCCCTGCTCCAAATTTCCATTCTCCTAAGGCGGCTAGATTGGCATCATTACCTATTTGTGCGGGAGTATTGAATTTTTTCTCGATGTATTGTTGGAGTTCGAAATTCTCCCATTTGGGGATGTTGGGAGCGGAGAGAACCACTCCCGTTGCAGGATTTAGCGGGCCAGGAGCGGCGGCGCCGATGGCTAGCACATCTGCCTTTTCCGGCCAGACGGATTCTATCAGCTTGCTCAAACGTTCTTCAGGGGACAAGCGTGTCCCTTGGGTAGGGATGCGGTTAACTTTGAGGGGTTCCAGACTGTCAATGGGATAGGCTGCGGCTCGCATTTGCGTACCGCCGATGTCTATGGCTATAGTTGCTTTCATAACAAAGAGTATAGCATATATTGGCGGCTTTGCGGAATGGATTTTGGAGTATCTCAAGAAACTCGTGTTGCGTATTGCGTGTTGTGTAGAACGTGAAACGTGACTGAGTAATTCACTCCTCACGTTTCACGTTCCTTTTAAGTTGACTATAACCAAAAGCCTTGCTATGATGACCTTATGGATAACAAAGTTCCTGATTGGCAGCAAAATGCGCGCCGCAAAATTCAAGTATGGAGCCGGTGGTTAGAGCCAGGATTAGGCGTTAAACGGTGGATAGGGTTAATATTCCTGGGAAGCACTTTCCTCGCCGTGGGATTTGCGCTTTTCCTTCTGGATATTTACCGCAAAGCCCCCGAGACGTGGTGGCTGCCTCTGATCACGTATGCTTCTCTTAAGACTTTGCCCCGCTTATTACGTGTGTTGATTTTCGGCGCTGTGGGGATCGGGACTCTGCTATGGGGTATCTTTGGCCTGAATCGCTCCCTTTTGAAGCCTTATCTGCGCCCTGGCTGCTCGGTAGTAGATAAATTAGTTGAGTATCGCTTACAGCGAAGCGGCCCAAAGATCGTGGCCATTGGCGGTGGACATGGCCTGGCTACCTTGCTGCGGGGACTGAAGAAATATTCTCATAATATTCATGCTGTCGTTACCGTTGCAGATGATGGGGGTTCTTCGGGGAGATTACGGGAAACCATGGGCGTACTCCCCCCCGGCGATATTCGAAATTGCTTGGCGGCTCTTTCTGATGACGAAGACCTCCTAACGCATTTGTTCCAATATCGCTTTGCCAATGGGGGAGATGGGGGACTGAATGGACACTCTTTTGGTAATTTGTTCCTGGGTTCCCTCACAGAAATAACCGGCAGCTTCGAAGAAGCCATCGCCGAGTCGGGCCGGGTTCTGGCCGTGCATGGCCGCGTTTACCCCTCCACGCTCGAGAATGTTCAATTGGTGGCAGATATTCTTCCCCCCGGCAGCGAGCGGGTTACCCGCGTGGAAGGGGAGAGCCGCATCCCTACCACGCCCGGGATAATCCAGCGTGTATGGCTCAATCCCGATTCGCCGCCCGCTTTCCCCCGGGCCATTCGCTCCATTTTGGCGGCGGACTTGATCGTCATCGGCCCGGGAAGTTTATATACCAGCCTGCTTCCCAATTTGCTGGTAGAAGACATTTCGAATGCTATCCGTGCCAGCCGAGCTTTGAAAATTTATGTTTGCAATGTTGCTACTCAAGCCGGCGAGACAGAAGGTTTTAGCTGCGGCGACCACGTTCGGGTTCTCGAAGAGCATATAGGGGATGATCTATTTGAAATAGTCCTTGCCAACAACGTCACGCCCCCCACCCCCGGGAAAACCATCCACTGGGTCAGGGCAAAAACCGCTTTACCTCTCCGTAATCTTTGTCACCTGGCAGATCTGGTTGATGACGAATACCCTTGGCGGCACGATCCTGACAAATTGGCTCGCACCCTCATAGCTCTGCTTGACGAACGCACCGGCCCGTTGACACTTTAGACGTTTGTAGTAAACTTATTGTCGTGTAAAACCCTAAAGTTCTAAGGCGTAGAACGCCCGTGCAGAGACCTTTAGGGTTTGCTTTGCAACAACTTTTTGGCATACACCACTTGTCACGCTTCACGTTTCACTCTTTACGTTTTACTTATCACTCTTAGGAGGTTTTTATTATGAAGACTCGCATTGGAATTAACGGCTTTGGACGTATTGGCCGCCAGGTCTTGAAGGCTATTAAAGAATACCACGATGACGAATTGCAGGTTGTTGCCATCAACGACCTCTACGACGCTAAAACGAACGCTCTCCTTTTCAAGTATGACTCCACTTATGGGCAGTACCCTGGTACCGTAGAAGTAAAAGACGGCGACCTCGTAGTAGACGGCGAGACCATCAAAGTCCTGGCCGAGCGTGATCCTGGCGCACTTCCCTGGGACGACCTGGACGTAGAAATAGTCATCGAGGCCACCGGCGTTTTCCGGGACACAACCAAAGACCCAGGCCCTCAATCCCACCTCGAAGCCGGAGCCAAAAAAGTGATCATCTCCGCCCCCGCAAATGGCGAAGATTTCACCGTCGTGCTAGGCGTCAATGATGAACTTTACGACTCCTCCAAGCACCACATTATCTCTAACGCATCTTGTACCACCAACTGCCTGGCCCCACCCGCCAAAGTCATCAATGATAAATTCGGGATCGTCAAAGGGCTAATGACTACCATCCACTCTTACACTACCGATCAACGCCTCCTTGACTTAGCTCATAAAAAACCCCGGCGTGCGCGCGCGGCGGCCATGAACATCATCCCCACCAGCACAGGGGCCGCCATAGCTGTAACAGAGGTAATCCCAGACCTAAAAGGTAAATTTGATGGCTACGCTCTCCGCGTTCCCACCCCCACTGTTTCCATCGTGGACTTTGTAGTCGAGGTTGAGAAAGAAGTCACCCTTCAAGAAGTGAATGCAGCTCTCAAAGAAGCGGCTCAAGGCTCAATGAAAGGCATTATGGGCTTTTCTGAAGAACCCTTGGTCTCCATGGACTTCAAAGGCAATCCCCTCTCTTCCATCATAGACGCTGACCTCACCAACGTAATAGGCGGCAACATGATAAAAGTAGTAACCTGGTACGATAACGAATGGGGCTACGCTGCCCGCACAACAGATTTGGCCGCTATGATGGCTGAAAGCCTCGACTAGGAATTAGTGACAAGGGAACCAGGAAACCAGGGAATCAGGGAACCAGGAAACCAGGGAATCAGGGAACCAGGAAACCAGGGAATCAGGGAGCCAGGGAACCAGGGAACCAGGGAACCAGGGAACCAGGAAACCAGGGAACCAGGAAACCAGGAAACCAGGGAACCAGGAAACCAGGAAACCAGGAAACCAGGGAACCAGGGAACCAGGAAACCACGGAACCAGGCCACCAGGAAACCAGGCACCTAGGGAACCAGGTACCAAGGTAACCAGGCAAGAAGTAAACCAGGATCCCATGACCTCACGGT
>DAOUWT010000036.1 GCA_030666985.1 Chloroflexota bacterium | reverse complement strand
CTCCTTCCCATCTCTCCAATATCCAATACCCAATATCCAATATCCAATATCTAATACCCAATCCCCCTCCTACTCCTCCCTCCCATAAATCCGTCTATAAATCGCAAAAATCTCCTTAATCCCCTTAACATACCTCTGCGTCTCCGAAAAGCGGATCGTTTCTAAGAACAAATCGGGGTCATCGTTTGAGGATTCTAGCCAAACAGACACATTCCCGGCCCCGGCGTTATAGGCTGCTAGGGCGGCATAGATATCCCCCTCGAAATAGCGCCGCAGGGAATCAAGATAAGTCACCCCAAACCTGACACTTACCTCCGGACGGTATAAATCTTCGGCGGTGTAATTTGGCGGCCAGCCCGCTTTTTGGGCCAGGTCTGCCCCCGTGCTGGGCATAATTTGCATCAACCCCCGCGCTCCGGCTGACGAGACCACAAACCCTTCGAAGAGACTTTCTTGGCGCACCACGCTGAACAAGAACAAAGGATGAAAACCCTTATCTTGGGCGGCCGGCAGGAGCAAATCTCTATAATAGCTCCCGAAACGGATGTGATTGAAATAAACAGGCGCATTCATAGTGGCCGCATCATCCATCCCGTCCGCGTTGAGCACCTGGCGGGCGGCAAAGATGGCCGGCCGGTAGAGGCCTAAGTTTGATAAATAATTGGCCAGGCGGTAGCTGCTAACCGGGTCATAAGCCACCTCTACCCGGAGGTCTTCGAACTCCAGGCGGGCCTCGTTATAAAGACCCAGCTTCCATAGCTCCGCGCCCCGTATCAGGCGTGCGTCTTCGGCCAGCATCCCCAGGCCGCTCAAGTTTGTAACCGGCGGAATGGCAAAGGTGGAGCGCATCCAGGCTTCGGCCTCCTCGCGTTCGGATTCGGCGTCGAAGGCCAGGTCATAGTTTTGAGGAACAGCAAAAGCCTCCCGCCCCTGCAAGAGGTCCCCCGCCCGTTCGCTGTAGTATCCCGTTGGATCCGCGTTGAGGACCTGCTCCCAGGCTGCCTGAGCGGATAACGTCTCCCCCAGGGCGTGGTGAACCTTCCCCAACCAGAAATAGGCCTGGGCCAGTCCCTCCCCCGTTGGAGCCGCCGCCACGTAGCGGGTAAAAACTACCAGGGCTTCTTGATAGTCCCCGGTGCGGAAATGGGTGATCCCCACTAAAAATAGGGACTTATTAGCATAATCGGAGGCGGGATATTCGGCGACGACCCGCTCCCACAGGGCCACAGCCTCAGGGTAGTTTTGGGTGCGCTCCTCGACGCGGGCCGCGTCAAAAAGGAACTCCGCCGCCCGGGGGTGGAAGGGGCTGTCCTCCACAAAATCCACCAGGGTTCGAACAGCATCAGAATAACGATCCAAATAAGCCCACTGCGTATAGGCCTTGAACTCCCAGGCTCCGTCCCAGTAGTCGTCCTCCGGGTAGGATTCTATCAACTGGTCCCAGGCTGCAAGAGCAGCTTCCACGTTCCCCGAAGCGCGTAAAGCAAACCCCTTGTAATAAAGCGCCGTCCCTGGGTCAGCCGCCTCGCCCTGGGAGAGGTAGCGCGTGAAAGCATCCACGGCCAAGGCATATTTCCCCGCAAAATAATCCACCAGTCCCCGGTCAAGCTCGCTGACGCTATAGCCCCCCTCCACCAACTCCACCAGAGAAAGGTAAGCATCGTAAGAGAGGGGATAATTCTCAACCGCGTCCCGGTAAGCGGTCTGGGCCTGGACGGGGTCATCCAGAGCGGTGAAAGTTTGCCCTAGCAAGTAATCGGCCCGCGCCTTGAGGTAATCGTTGGCCGTGCTCGCATAAACCTCTTGATAAACAACCACAGCGGTCGGATAATCCCCCAACGCGCCGTAAGCCTGACCGATTTTCATCTGCACGTATACCGCATCCCGAACGCTGCCGCCTGCCAGGGCTGCCTGGTAAGCCTCGATAGAAGCCAGGTGCTGCCCGGCTGCCGTGTAAGCGTCTCCCCGCCGTTCTTGGATGTAGGCGTCAATGACCCCCGGATTACGTGCCAGGCAGGCCTCGTACCCCGCAGCGGCCTCCAGGTGGCGGTCAAGTGCCGTGTAGGTTTGCGCCAGCACAAATTGAGCTTCCGCCGTGTTGGAGTCGTCCGGGTAGGTGGCGATCTGCTGCCGCAAAGCGTCCAATGCTTCGGGGTATCTTTGGAGTTGATAGTAGGTTTTCCCCAATCCCAGCAGGGCGGCGCTTTTTTCCGTGGGGGAGGGGGAGTTTTCGAGCGTTTCTTGATATAGTGTGAGGGCGCTTTCCCAATTTCCGTAGAAAAAAGACACGTCCCCGGGGAGATAACTCTCTGTGGGGGATGTGACCGGCGTGGGGGTGGGACGCGGCGTGGGGGAGGGGGGCACCCGCGTGGGGGTGGGGGATGGGCTAGGCGTGGGCGTGGACGTGGCCCGGAACGGCAGCAAATCCCCAATCCCACACGCTGAGCAGGTTATGAGGAGGAGCACGGTCAAGAAAATGAAGTGTTTTTTGGTCATAGGGGTCAGGAATCAGGAATCAGGGAATCAGGGAATCAGGGGTCGAATCAATTCGAGACTAGAGCATCGAATATCATCCTCTAGTTCCTTTGCCTCCTTTGCACCCTCTGCACCCTTTGCCTCCTCTACTCACACTCCAAAT
The DNA here is from genome assembly GCA_030666985.1 of Chloroflexota bacterium. Lineage (GTDB taxonomy): Bacteria > Chloroflexota > Anaerolineae > Anaerolineales > UBA11858 > B10-G9. The sequence goes on along the minus strand of DAOUWT010000036.1, from coordinate 12,047 downwards.
CATCCGCATCCGGCGCCTCCGCCTCGGCCCAGCGGAGTTCGAATTCTTGGAGGTAGAGAGAAGCAATCTCAGCGTTGTAAATGATGACTACGTTCTCATCGTTGCTTTCAACGGCGTTGTTAGAGAAGTTCAGAGAACCAGTTACTACAATTTCATTGTCAATGATGATGACCTTGTGGTGGAATGTCCCCGGATTTCCGTCCTGGCGCACGGGGATACCCTCGCAGTAGAAAGAAGTCATCTCGCTGTACTCCGTCTCACTGCCCCTGGTTTCGAAAATCCCCCGCACTTCTCCGCCCTTTTGCGCTGCGTATAGCACGGCGTCCCCTAAATCATCGTGCGTGAAAGAGAAGGCCATGAACCTCACGCTCTCCTCCGCGCCTTTCACCAGGGAGATAAGTTCATCCATGACCTCGTCTTCTGCGGCAAAAAGTACTTGAATCTTGGTGCCGTCTATTTCTGTAGATTGCATTTCGGGTGTCGAGGGTGAGCGGGTCCCAAACTCTCCTGCGAGCATTTCTGAAAACTCGTTCTCGTAAATAGCCGCCAACTCGGGAGCGTGGAAAACGATCACGTTGTTGTTATTCCTGAAATTACCGTTCTCGGTGATATTGGTCGATCCCGTCCAGATAATTTGCCCATCGAAAATCCAGAATTTGTCGTGCATCAGGCCAGAGCGAGCATCGTCCAGGACTTGGATGCCGGCCTCCTCCAGCATGGCAAATTGACCGCGGCCTTCTTCTTCGTCGGCTTCGAGACCGTGTTCATCGTCCGTGATCCAAATAACTTCCACGCCGCGTTTGTGAGCGTTGATGAGGGCTTCAGCCACCGGCGTCAGGTTGAACTCGAAAGAAGCGATGTGAATCGTCTCTTGGGCCCGGTCAATGTATTCAATCAGCTTTTCGGGAATAGAGCCGCTGAAATTCGAGGGGTCGTTGATCTTGGCCGGATCGGTGAAATACACTTTCCACCATGAAGCAGACTCCGCGCCAGAGGCTGCGGGAGCGAGTGTAGGGGACGGAATCGCCGTTGGTTCTGTGAAAAGCCCCAAGGGATCGGAGCCGGTAAAAAGGTAGTATGCGCCTAAAATCAAAGTGGCTATAATAAAGATCGTCGAAATAATTTTTTGTAATTTTTTCTTATCCATGGTGCTCCTTATTCTTCGAAATTAGTAAGCGGTCACGGCAGACCTCCGAGGTTAGGCCGTTCCATCCTGGAACTAACGTTGCACTACAAAAACCTCGGAGGTCTTAGGTCTCATTCTCATTCAATCTTCGAGGAGGAATAATGGCCTTCAAAACTGAGAAGTAAACGAAGTTGTTTGACTAACTGAGTGGGATTTTCAAAGTGCAACTCTGGCAAATAGGGCGTTTTTTCCTGTGTGGGTTGAGGGAATCCTTCCCCATCGATCACAGTTCGCAGCTCCAAAATTTTCGCAAACGTCTTCTCCTTTTGCGGGTCATCCCACGCTTCAAGATTAGCCCCCCAACGGTTAATCAGTCGCATCAGTTTTCGGATGGCTTTGAGTTGGGAATACATACTCTCTCTAGCAGATTCATCGTCCAGGTGAGAGGTGCTGTGGGCGACTCGTTCAGACCAAGCCAGTCCCCACTCGATTAGGAGGGAAGCGGCCTCGTCGTCCAAATCACTTGTCAGGGTTTCGTTACCGAGAATGCTTTCTGCTGCACGGGCCGCCCGCTGCGTGGTATCGAATTCTTTCTTTGGCTTGAAAATTTTAGAGAACCAATTCATAATATCACCTCAATTCGTGTTGCGTGTTGCGTGTACTAAAAGGTTTATGTTAATATTTTAATCAGCGTATATCCGCTCAATCCGCGTCATCCGCGTTCCATTCTGGCTCATTTAGCTATGGACCAAGTAGTTGCATTTATAGTACTCACAAATTTCTCGCAACGGACACTCTGAACAGCGCGGTTTTCTGGCTCTGCAAATTTCTCGTCCTAACTTGATGATATTCAGGTGAACGGCATAATAAGCCGCTTCGGGAAACTGCTCCTCAAGGTAAGTGTGAGCTTTTTTGGCACTCATTTTGGGAGGACGCAGCCCTACTCGTCCTGTCACGCGGTGAACGTGAGTGTCCACCGGGAAAGCGGGTTTGTTCAAGGCAAATAAGAGCACAATGGCGGCTGTTTTTGGCCCCACGCCTTCGAGGTTTTGCAACCACTCACTGGCCTCGGCCCGGGGCATCTCCTGGAGGAAATCCAGCTCGATTGCACCTCGTTCAGTTGTGATTTCGCGGAGTGCGTTTTGGATTCTGGGGCCTTTTTGATTGGCCAGCCCCGCAACACGGATGGCTTCTATGACTTCCTCTTGGGGAGCGTCGCGGACTTCTTCCCAGGTGGGGAAGCGTTCCCGCAACCGGTCAAAGCCCCGATCCCGGTTGGTATCATTTGTGTTCTGGGAAAGAATAGTGGATACCAACTCCGCCACTGGGGACAGGTTTTGCCGCCAGGTTGGGGCGCCGTAGTGATTTGATAGTCTAGTATGAATCTCGCGGGCAAGTTTTTTTGTGCTCATGGGCTGGGGAGACCTTCGATCAGCGGAGGTGTTCGGTCGGGAGACCTTCACACATCGGGTGGGAGACCTTCACTCATCACGTTTCACTCATCACTCATCCCCTCGTCTCAAGCCTAAAACATGGCCTACCCTGTCCAATTACTAGCTTCCGCCAATTGCGAAGCGTTCGGGTAGGGCCAAAATCTTCTAAGGCCGCTAATTCAGCCTCTGTTAGGGCATTTAATTGCCGGAGGATTTCGATTACTACGGCATCTTTGGCGCGTCTCCGCGTGTCTCCATCTGCTATTTTCAGGGCGATGCCCAGGGCCTGGGAATTAGGCCCCAACGCTCCGGGCGGCAGGCCCAGCCCCTGGTAAGCCTCTGCCCCGCCCTTGGCGACGATTTTACCTTGGGTGACTTCCATGAGACGAGTATCAAGGCGTCCCGGCCCGGCCACCATGTTGGGATGTGTGGTCATGGCTGAAGTGATCGTCCGGCAGGCTTGGGCCCTTTTAGGAGAAAGAGCGCGGGGATCCACGAGACGCGCCCAAGCCAGAGCGGCGTTATACATGGGCATGGCAAAACACGGCACTGAGCAGCCATCGATACCCAGTTTGATCTCATGCTCTTCCAGGGAGCAGATCTCGCCCAGGGCTTGGAGGATGCTCTGCTGGACGGGATGTTCAGGATCGGGATAGTTTTCTAGGGGAGCGTTTTCTAATTTGGCATAAGCCAGCATCCCCGTATGTTTTCCGGAACAGTTGTGACGGTTTGGGGTAGGCCGCTCGCCCCGATCCGCCATGAGCCGGGCTGTTGGCTGGTGGAGGGGGCGGTGCGTCCCGCACAGGAGGGCCGCCTCGGTGACACCAATCTTCTGCTGGAGTTGGTGCAGGGTGCGAAAGTGTTCGTCTGTCCCCGAATGAGAAGCGCAGATGAGCGCGATTTCCTTGGGGGTCATGGCAAACGCTGCGGGGCCGTCTTTCTCCACAAAGGGAATGGCCTGAAAAGGTTTGGCCGCAGAACGCATAAAGGTCACGATGGCTGTATCCCCGTACCAGGCAACCAGGTCTCCTTGAGCATTGACGATGGCTATGGCTCCAAAATGCAGGGATTCAACTGTTCCCCCGCGCGTCGTTCGATAAAGTGGTTTATAGGAATATTCTTGTGACATAGTTTTATTGTGTCTTCTCAATATTTTGGGGTGGGGCCGAGACCTCCGAGGTTTTTGTAGTGCAAACCTCAGAGGTCTGTCCCCGTTTTTTGAGATGATACGTTTTCTCTCATAAATGGGCCTGGAATCCCCCGCAGAGGAGTTCCAGGCCAAGTGTTGCATCTTTTCTGTGTGACTTTCCGCACCCGGTATTACGCAAGAGCTTTTTCACGCCTCACGTTTCACATCTTCACGTCCTCACGCCTCACGTTTCACGTCCTCACGCCTCACGTTTCACGTCTTCATGTCTTCTAATGACAGTGTTTCATATAATATTGGTACAACCCATACCGGAGTCTCTGAAGATGGTAGTCATGCTGTTCTGTGTCAGTGGTGAAGTCCTCCAAAAGGGCGGGAGCTAAGTCGGATACAGCTTCAGGAGGGGCATTTTTCTTTGCCAACTTTTCGATGCGTTTTTGTAATTTCTTCAGGCTTTTGTGTTGTTTATTGAGTGTTGGCTGGGGAACAGGCCCGCCTCGACCACTGATAATGGTGAAATTTTCGAAGTCTGGGCCGGTGAGTGTCTCTAAAGCTCCCAACCAACTTGGCAGATGTGCATGAGCCAGGAAAGGGGGAGCGTTATAAAGTGCAGCATCTCCCACAAATACCACTTTGCGATCAGGGACGATAACCCAGCTAGCGCCAGGACAAGGGCCAGGATGATGCTCAATGAGGGTGGTTGGCTCCCCCCAGTGAAGTTTAATTTGTTTGGTGTAGGTCATGCTTGGGGGAGACCAGCGGAGTCCATTCGTTTCGGGATATTTTTCCCATTCCGATCCGCTTTCAGGGAGCTGTCCTCGAAAGATTGCGGCATGTTCGTAGATTTTTTCGGCAGCTTTTTGTTGGGCGATAACAGAGCATTTCATAGCTTTGGCTCCAATCGTCCGGTCAGGATGGGAGTCCAGGTTCATCAGAAGCTTATGGATGACGCCGTGGCTGCGATTGAGGATATTTGATTTCCAAGTGTCTCCATCTTCAGGGCGTAAAGGAGCGTCTATAAAAATGATTCCGTGCGGCAGCACTACAGCTCCCAGGGTAGGGCCGGGATATGCCTCTGTATAATAAATACCAGGTTCAACTTCGTACATTTGTGCTCCTTATTGTTAGTTCATTAAAAGGTCTGGTAGTGGTAAGGGGGTTCTCAAAAAATAATCATCTGGAAACTCGTGTTGCGTGGTGCGTGTTGCGCAAGTCCTATTGACCTTCGCATTGTGCTGGAGTAGCAATCGGGAGCGTAAATGAAAAGATAGCCCCCCCTTCAGGATTGTTATCCACCCAGATGCGGCCGCCATGGCCTTCTACCGCTAAACGACAAAAAGCTAATCCAAGCCCCAGCCCTTTGGGGCCATCTTTGGTATGTAAGCGGGTAAACTTATTAAATATGGCGTCTTTGGCCTGGGGATCAACCCCTGGACCGGTATCTTGAACCCAAAAGCGGACTTTTTCCTCTTCTTGTTGGGCACCTATTTCAATTTGTCCCGCCTGGGGAGTGAATTTGATGGCATTCTGAAGTAAATTGATGAGCACGCGCTCAATCATGTCGCTATCGATACATAACAGAGGAAGCTCTTCTGAAACGGTGCTAGAAACATCTTGTTCTTTATTAAGCGCAATGGGGATAAGCGCTTGATAGGCTTTTAGGACAATACCTAAAGGAGGAACTGCCTGTCGCGTCGTTATTGCTTGACCGGCTTCCAGGCGGGCAATATCTAGCAAAGACTTGGTCAATCGTTGGATGCGTTCTGTAGAGCGCGTAGCGATATCAAACAGAGATCGAAGCTCCGGTTTATCTTGCACTGGCAGCATGATCTTGAGGACATCTAAGCTAGAGATCACATTTGCCAGCGGAGACCTGAGATCGTGGTAGATCATGGAGGTCAAGTCATCTCGGAGTTGATCTAGCTCCTTCCGTTCGGTTATGTCTTGGAAAAGCCACTGCAAACGTTTCTTTCCGGCAATTTGGACCGCATGGACGTTGACGAGAATTGGAGAGGTATCACCGCTTTCTGTTTTTAGTACCGATTCGTAGGAACACGTCTCAACTTCGTTGAGGGCTTCGAAATTCTCTCCAACTTCTTCCCAATTTATTTCGTGCAATTCGTCGATTGCCATGTCCAAGAGTATCTTTGGAGAAAACTTGCTCATTTGGATAGTCTGGCGGTTGATTTCCAGAATATTTCCTTCATAGTCGGTGATAATAATAGGGTTGATGTCATTTTCGAATAAGTCGTGGTAACGATTATGGGCTACTTGCAGCTCTTCGAATAATTGGGCGTTTTGGATCGAAGACCCCGCTAAACTGCTTATGCCTGTTAGAACAGTTAGGGCATCTGATCCAAAGGAGCCATCTTGGGGATTGATAGCTTCTATTGCCCCAATGACATCTCCACGCAAGCGAATGGGCACACAGGCTATGGCCTTGGGAGTGAACTGCGGATGGATGCTGAGTTGAGCTTCGAAACGGGCGTCTTTTGATACATCAGGGATAACTGTTCTTTCTCCGTGTTCTGCCACCCAACCTATGATCCCTGTTCCTAAGGCGATGCGTTTACCTAGAATTTTCGGCTTTGTAGAGAGGTCTTTGCAAATTACAGCCTTGTATTCCAGGGTATTGTTTTCCCTGTCTACTAGAGCTAGTGTGACAGCTTCCACTTGAAGGGCGTCTTGGATTTGCTTGAGTATACTGTTTAGTACCCGGTCTAGTTGGATAGAAGATGCCATTGCTCCGGCGCTTTTAGCAAGGGCGGTCATTACTCGGGCTTGGCGTTGGCTTTCATTGTATAAACGCGCGTTCAGCACGGCAACACTGGCTTGGTCAGCCATGGCTTGGAGCAGATTTAAGTGCTCTTCCTTGAGGGTATTTGGTTCAGGGTGCGAAAGGGTTGCTACTCCCACCAATTTCTCACGCGCTAAAATAGGCACAGCGATAACCGACTTAGGACTACTAGCTGTCTTTTCATCGATCGGGCGACGCAGCCAGCGTTCATCTGTGCTGGTATCTGAGACCCGGGCTGCTTTGCGGTTGCGAATCACCCATCCCGCCAAACCTTGCTCCAAAGTGGATTGTAATTGTTGGAGGGTACGCTGAATGATTTGATCTTTGTAGATGACAGCCGATTCTACAGGTTTTCCCGTGTCATCAAAAATGATGATGCTCCCGCTAATGGCCCCCACGGTATCTATCGACAATGACAGGACGCGCTGGAGAACAGTAGAAAGGTCAAGGGTAGTGGCTAGCTCTCGACTGATGCGGTACAACAGTTCGAGCGGCGTCCGGGTAGATTTTATTTCTTGGCCTTGGGGAGAATTTTGGTCATTCATGGCTGCCAGGGGATTTTCTATGAGACGTATTTTAAACCAGTCCCGGTGTTGAACAAAACGACTTTTTCATTTGGAGCTATCCAATCTTTTTTCAGAAGCGACTCAAGCCCGGCCAGTGTGGCGGCTCCTTCAGGGGCCGCGAAAATACCTTCCAGGCGGGCGAGTTGCTTTTGGGCGGATTGGATCTCTTGGTCGGTGACAGAGACGGCCGTGCCGTGACTCTCCCGCAGGGTGCGGAGGATGAGGCGATCCGCAAAGACGGCGGGGACGCGCAGCCCGGCCGCGATGGTGTGGGCATCGTCCCAGAATCGGATGCGGGAAGCATTCTCCTCGATGGCCCGGACTATGGGGGCGCAGCCAGACGCCTGGACGCTCACCATGCGGGGACGTTTGGGGCCAATCCAGCCCATGGTTTCGAGTTCTGCAAAGGCTTTCCACATCCCTATCAACCCTGTTCCCCCGCCGGTGGGATAGATGACAACGTCTGGGAGTTCCCATCCAAAAAACTCCGCCAATTCTAAACCCAAAGTTTTCTTGCCTTCCAGGCGGTAGGGTTCCTTCAAAGTAGAAATCGAGAACCAGCCCTGCTTTTGGGCTTCTCGAGCAGCTTGTTTCCCGGCGTCTGTGATCAAGCCATCTACCAGTTGCAGATTGGCGCCAGTAATTTGGATTTCTGCTCTATTGACGAGAGGGGCATCTTTGGGCATGAAGATATTTGCTTCCAGCCCTGCTCGGGCGGCGTAGGCGGCCAAAGCTCCGCCTGCGTTTCCGGCAGTGGGCATCACAAAAGAGGTTATGCCCAATTCGGCGGCTTTGCTGACGGCCATCGCTAAGCCCCGATCTTTGAAAGTCCCGGTCGGATTGAAGGATTCGTCTTTTACGTAGAGGCTGCTCAACCCCAGAACCTCCCCCAGGCGGTTTGCCTGGAGTGTGGGGGCATCACCTTCTCCGAGCGAAAAGCGGTATTTTGGGTCATGCACCGGTAAAAGTTCTGCCCAGCGCCACATGCCCGATAAACGGCTTTGAACTATTTGTGGATTAAGGTGTTCCTTTGCTTTCTCGAAATCATATTGGGCCAAGAGAGGGGAATTACACTCGTGGCAAAAAGTTTGAATTTGACGAGCATCAAATTCTTGCTGGCATTCAGGGCAGTATAGGTGGGTTAGAAAGCTTTTATGTACATTCATAATATGTCTATAGTATAGCACATTTGGGCGGTTGCTAGACTACCACGTCGCTACCTACGGCACGCCTCACGCATCACGTTTTACTCATTACTCATCACTCATTACGTTTCACGCAACACGCTTCACTTGAGGAAGGTCAAGCATAAGCACCTCGGCGGTCAGGCGGGAATTAGCAGAACGGCTGAGGAGATATTGCGTTTTTTCGAGGCGGCTGATAGTCCCCTTGGCCGTGGAGAGATCAACCTCTCCGGCTATGGTTCCTATCTCGCTTTGGCGGTCAAGGTTTGTGAGGGGCGTTTCTGACCCTGCGGCTTGGAGCATGACATCCCGCCAGAAGGAGACCCACACCTGGAGGAGGCTTTGGAAAACTTCCGTGTCTTTGTATATTTCCTCCGCGTAGGCAAAACGCTCCACCCGGCTGGCCGGCAGCAGGCGCAGCAAATCGTCCAACCACTCCCCCCTCTGCGTGAGAGCTGGGGGATGTTCGCGGAGATAGAGGGCATAGCCTGGACGTCCCCCGGAGATGTGGGCCAGGAGACGGGCCTCCTGGGGGGGGAGCTTCCATTGGCGTTCCAGCCCCTCCTGGACGGCGTCGAGCGGGATGGGGCGCAGGCGGATTTCTTCGCACCTTGAGGCAATGGTCTCCAAAAGAATATCTGAGCTTTCGGCAGTCAGCACCAAAATAACTTGCGGAGGCGGTTCTTCTAAGGTTTTCAGCAAGGCGTTGGCGGCCCCAGTAGTGGCTTCCTCGAAGTCAAGCAGCAGGGCCGCCTTGTAGGGAGCTTCGTAAGCGGATAGTGACAGCTTGTGCAGCAATTCTCGCACCTGGTCTACTTTGAGGGATGAGCTATCTTCTTCGGATTGAACGACAAGGAGGTCTGGGTGCTGCATCCGCTCAATGCGCAGGCAGGTGTGACAGGTCCGGCAGGGGACGCCGCCCTGGGGGTGGGCGCCGCCCTGGGGGTGGGCGCCACCCTGGGGGTGGGCGCCACCCGCAAGGGTGGCGGGGCAGTTCAGGGCTTGGATGAAGCGTAACGCCAGCGTGCGTCTCCCCACCCCCTTTGGCCCCGTGAAAAGGTAGGCGTGCCGGAGGGTGTTTTGGGTGATGTGTCTGCCTAAAAGGTCTACGGCCCATTTGTGGCCTATCATGTTCCAAGTCATAAGATAATTTTAGCTGATAGTGAGCATTCACGCAAGTTAGCTTCCCCCACCCCCCAGGGGTTTCTTGCTACCGCTCCTGCCAGCCGTTCCCCTTGTGTCCCCCCCTCCCCACAGTGGCGGCCCCTCCCCCCAATCTCCCCACCCATGGCCGCACCGGAGGATCTGTCGATCCTCCTCGAGCGCGGAATCCCCTTGCCCCTTGCCACCCATCCCCCCACCTATTAGAATTACTCCCATGGAATTATTAAAAGGACTCAACCCTCAACAAAAACAAGCTGTAATTGCAGAACCCGGCCCGGTACTTGTCTTGGCAGGCCCCGGCTCGGGAAAGACCCGCGTTCTTACGCAACGAGTGGCGTATTTGATAGACCAACTCGGCGTGCATCCTTACCACCTCATGGCGGTCACATTCACCAACAAAGCCGCCCGCGAGATGGGGGAGCGCGTGGCCGGGCTGGTGGGACGCCAAACGCGCGGCCTCACGCTGGGAACTTTTCACGCCACATGCGCCCGCATTTTGCGCGTTGAAGCAGAGCATCTTCCAGTGAATTCAAATTACGTTATTTTCGACGCCGATGACCAAGTGAAGGTCGTGAGACAGATCATCAAAGACCAAAACCTGGATGAGAAACGCTACCGCCCCAGCAGTGTTCATGGCTCTATTTCGGCGGCGAAGAATGAGTTGTATTTGCCAGAAGATTTCCCCATTGACACTTATAGAGCCGAGGTGGTGGCCCGCATTTATGAGGAATACCAAAAAACGCTCATCACCAGCAACGCCATGGATTTTGATGACCTCTTGCTATGGATGGCGATTTTATTGGCCGATTACCCCGCTATTCGGGAAAAATACGCCCGCCGCTTCGAGCATATTTTGGTAGATGAGTTCCAAGACACGAACATGGCCCAATATACGCTCCTCAAGCATCTGGCTTCTTATCATCGCAATATCTTCGTGGTGGGGGACGCCGACCAATCCATTTACCGCTGGCGGGGCGCAGATTATCGCAACGTGATGCGCTTTAGGAAGGATTTTTCAGACGCCGAAGTGATCTTGTTGGAGCAAAACTACCGCTCTACTCAAACTATTTTAGACGTGGCTATGGCCGTTATCGAACATAATACAAATCGCACCCCCAAGCGGCTCTTCACCAAGCGGGGAACGGGGCCAAAAATCATCATCAAGGAGTTATTTGACGAGCACGAGCAAGCCCAATACGTGGTGGATACCATTGCCCTGCGGATCGCCAGCACCAAGGCCAACCCCGGAGATTTCGCGGTCATGTACCGCATCAATGCCCAGTCGCGTTTGTTGGAGGAGGCTTTTTTATCGGCCAATTTACCCTATAAATTGGTGGGAGCGCAGCGCTTTTACGGCCGGCGTGAGGTGAAGGATATAATTGCCTATTTGAGGTTGATCTTCAACCCGGACGATGCGATCAGTTTGGCACGCATCATCGGCACTCCCCCGCGAGGGATAGGCACCAAAACCTACGCCCAGCTCCGTGCTCTGGCGCAGAGGTTGAACTTGTCCTCCGGGGCGTTGCTGCTAGAATTGGCCAAGGGGAAAGAGTCAGAACATTTGCCCCAATTTTCCTCCCGTGCCGCGAAAGCACTCTCACGTTTTGGGCCTTTGTTGGCCAAATGGCTCACTGAAAAAGAGACCCTTCCGCCGGTGGAGATTATGGATCAGGTACTGGAAGATATTGACTACCAAGACTACCTCGACGATGGGAGCGAGGAAGGCAAGGAGCGCTGGGAGAATGTCATGGAGTTGCGCCGCCTGGCCTCGGAGTATCACACAATGGGCTTGCAGCAATTCCTGGAAGACGTGGCCCTGGTTTCCGACCAAGATACCCTTAAAGAAGGGGTTGATGCCCCCACGCTCCTCACCCTGCACGCCGCCAAAGGGCTAGAGTTCCCCCATGTCTTCATCGTGGGACTGAACGACGGCGTCCTGCCGCACCAGCGCTCCTTCGAAGACCCAGAAGCCATGGAGGAAGAACGCCGCTTATTCTACGTGGGAATCACCCGCGCCAAGGACCGTTTGCACCTCTCCCACGCCATGTACCGCTTTGTCTACGGACACACGGAACAGGGCGAACCTTCGCGTTATTATGCCGACATCCCCCGCGAACTACGCGACGACGGGCGGCCCAAACGCCAAAAGCAGAGCAAATCCGAAATCTTCCGTCCCTGGAACCGCCCCCTGGCCCCCTCCAAAACGCTTGAGGCACAATATAAACCCGGAATGACAATATCACACCCCAAATGGGATAAAGGACTTGTCATAAGCAGCAAAATCCAGGATGAGGATGAGGTCTTAGACATTGTTTTCGACAGCGTTGGTCTAAAAAAGGTCATAGCCTCATTAGCGAATTTGGAAATTTGTGATGCGTGATGCGTGAAGACGTGATGCGTGAAAAACGAAGCATGGCTTCCTAAGTCTAATGGCTTTCGAAGACTTCGGAAGTCTTTGGCCAAAAACATTGGAAAGATACCCCAAGTGAAATAAATTTCTCAGTCAGTGGTAAAATATAAACAAGTGTTCCCCTGTTTACCATAATTATTCAGTCCGCCAGTTCACGTTTCACGCCTTACGTTTCACGTTTCAAACCCATGCCAATTATCGACAAAAACTCCTTCGAAAT
>DAOUWT010000017.1 GCA_030666985.1 Chloroflexota bacterium | reverse complement strand
TCGAAGGGAGAAATCTACAGCACAGATTTGAAAAAATCCCGCCTAAAATTAGATGAAATCCGCCTAGACTTGAGCCGCGCAGAAATTCAACGAGAAGAGTTAGACCAACACATTAAATTCGCCTCCAACGCCCTCTTTGACGCAAAAATGGCCCTAGAAAAAGATGAGGCGGTGCGAAAAGAAAAAGAACTCAAAGAAAAACTCGCCGCTCTTTCCGCCGAACTGACCCTCCTGCGCCAACGTCAAAAAGACGCCACCGCCGCCCTCGACAAAGAGCGCGAAGACGCGATAAAACTAGAGAAATTACTCCTTGCCGACGAAGAAAAAGTTTCCCCCGCACTCGAAACCTTCATCACGCAACACACCACACGCTCCACGCAACACGCTACACGCCCCACGCATCACGTTTCACGCATCACGCTTCAAACCTACCAATCCCTCATCGCCAATCTCGCCCAAGACTACACCCGCCAACACGCCATCCTCAATGAAGAAGCCGAAAAATTGCGCACAGAAGCAAAAAGCCTCGAGGATGAAATTCGCAAATTGCGCACGGGAGACCGCGAAGTCAGCTATGAGAGCACGTCTCCCCAGGCCAGCAGATTGCGCCGATTGTTACGCGCAGAATTGGGACTCTCTAGCGGTGAAGTCGTCTTTTTATGCACCCAGCTAGAAATCCCCAACGAAGAATGGCAAAACGCGGTTGAGGGGATTTTGGGAAAAAACCGATTTACAATTCTAGTCCCCCCCGAGCATTATGACACAGCCATGCAGCTCTACCGCAAACACCGCCACAAAAGAGGTCTGCACGGAGTTGCCCTGCTTGACACAGAGCGCATTCTAGCCAAAGCAACGGAACACGCCACACGCACCACGCAACACGGAACACGCCCCACGCAACACGCAACACACACCACGCAACACGCAACACGCCCCACATCCCTCTCCACCGAAGTCACCACCTCCCACCCCGCCGCCCGCGCCTTTGTAGATTTGCTTCTGCGTCACTACACAAAATGCGACTCTCTCACCGAACTCCGCGACCACCGTACTGCCATTACCCGCGAATGTTTTGTACGCCGAAATTATACCGACAGTCACCTCCACCCACGTTATTACCGGCGTTGGTTTATCGGCGAGCGTGCCACAATGAGCCAAATTGAAAACCGTCAAGAGCGTTTGGATGAGCTAGCTACAGAGATGGTCACATTCAACGAAAAAGATGCCGCCCTCAAGGAACGTCTCGCCTTGACGAGCGATAAGATGCGCCCGCTGATTGAGTTAGAAAATATGCTAGAGAGCATTTCCGCTTTATCTACCCGTGAAACTGAACATAATGAGATGCAAGCAGAGTTGGAAAAACTCGATTTGGACACAGCCGAGACCCTGAAAGCGGAGGTGGAAAAAGCCCAGAGCGAGTACAACCGTCTCCAAGGGCAAGCAAGCCAAAAGGACGGGCGAATCGGGGGGATGAAAGTTGAGGCGGAGAATCTCGCCGGGGAGCGAATCCCCCGCTTGGAGGGCGAGATCGCTCAATCCATCCAAAATGCAGAAGATTTTCTGCTAACAGAAGAAACTGACGAAGAATCCCGCGCCGACATCGAAAAAGAATACGCCCGCCGTCTTGAACGGCAGCCCGTAGATGTGATCCACGAAAACTCAACCAAATATGAAAGTGATTATCAGACCGCCGAAACGCGCAACCGCGACCGTCTGCGGGATACCAAACAAGCCTACTCAATGCGCTACGATTTTGGCTATGACAATGAAGACCACGCCAAAAATTATCTAGCAGAGCGCGAAAAACTGGTAGATTCAGAACTCCCCCAATACGAGGAACAAATCGCCAAACAGCGTGCTTTAGCAGAAGAAGAATTGGTTGAGAATTTTATCCACCGTCTGCGCGAACAAATCCAAGAGGCCCGCCAACAGCTTGCCTATTTGAACAAAACCCTGGCAAATCTGCGTTTTAGCGGCGAGCGATATGAGTTTACGACCCAGCCCGCCAACAACTTGCGCGAGATGTATGCCATGGTGATGGACAGCCAAAAAGTGCTAGGCGCGTCTCTTTTTGATTCTGATTTTCGGCAAAAACATCAGCAGGCCTGGGATCTGCTCCTAGAACGCCTAACACTCAACAACCAACTTGAGGCAGACCTAAGTAAAGAGTTGCGCGAGTTACAAGACTATCGTTCCTATTTACAATACGACATTCGCATCCACTACCCCAACGGCGACCGCGCCATTTTGAGCAAAATCAACACCAAAAAATCAGGCGGAGAAACGACCACGCCTTTCTACGTGGCAATGGCGGCCTCTTTCGCGCAGGCATATCGCATCAACCAGCCGCGCCCCTCGGACACAATCCGCCTGGCACTTTTCGACGAGGCTTTCGGCAAAATGGACACCGCCCGTACCGCCAGCGCACTCCAATTTATGCGCGATGCCGGCCTGCAAGTCATCCTCGCCACACCACCCGACAAATCCGGCTCGCTCTTGCCCTATGTCGACACAGTTTGCACCGTTGTCCGCAAAAACAGCCACGCCTTTGTGGTAGAGATAGACAAAAGTGAGCTGTTGGAGGAACTGGGATAACGTGAAACGTGATGAGTGAAAAGTGACCTCGCGTCCATGGGGGAGGAAACCAGGAGGGGGGATGCCCCCACGCGGGAGCAGGATACCAAGCCTCAGCATGACTCCACGCCCAAACAGGGATTGCCCGGGGGGTGGCATCTACGCCGTGGGGTGGTCTTGCCACCGGCCCGTGGGCGGCCCGGCCCCCAACCTCCTCTCACGATCCGAACTGCAACATCCTCTCACAACCCGAACTGCAACGCACTTCTAAGACCATGAAGTGCAATGCAGTTCTAGTTGAAGGTAAATGGACTTTTCTCCACTTCCCTGGAAGTAAAACTGATCCCAAGATTTCTCCTCGTTTTTCGGCAACAAACGCCGAAACCTCGTCGAAATGGCATGCTTGGTACTATTTAACTTAATGTCATTGACACGCAACACGCCTCACGCAACACGCCATTCGCCATTCGCCACTCGCAACTCGCAACTCATCACTCATCACTCGTCACTCATCACGCACAATGCCCCTCACTTTCACCCCCTCCCCCGATGTAGCTTTCATCTTGAACGCGCTTTTAGACATACTCGAAAAGCGTGCCAAACATGATTCCTCGACAAGACACTCGATAAAAATCACCTTGAGAGACCTAAGCCTGCCGGGCTACTTCTCCCAAACTGACCCCGTCCCGCGCCTCACCGCCAACGAGCAATTTATAGCCTTAGAAAAAGCCAACTTGCTAAAGCTAACGTGGCTTCCTGGCGAAACGGGAAACCTACTCAAATCCGTCACTCTCCCAAAAGGCCACGCAACACGCAACATCGCGCAGCATCCCCGCAGGGGGACGCATCACGCAACACGTTTCACGCATCACGCCCCACTCTACACCATCCTCAACAGAGAACCCCTCTCCGATGCCCGCGAACGTCTCGAAGAACTGATCCGCGCCGAGTTATTTCGTTTTTCTGCGGATGACTGGCGAGGCCGCGCGCTGAAAGGCATCCTAAGAAAAATACGGGATGGAAAATCTCCCACCCCATTCAGCCTCACTGACACAGACGCGAATTTGGGCTTACTCACCGCCTTGGACGCTTTGTCCGGTATCCAAACAGAGACACCCTACCGCGTTTTTAGTGTGCGTGCCTTCAACGACAGCAAACGCTTCGATGGACTTAAATCCGCCATCGTCCGGCTCGCGCGTCGCGGCAACCCGAAATGGAAAAAACTCTCCAACAGAGAAACTTTGCGGGAGTTACATCTCGTAGCCAACCCCAACTACATCCACCTGGCTGGGGATTGGCAACTCACCACCCAAAATGGCGAAATCCTCCCCCTCGGCGGATTTTCCCCCTCCATTGGATTCCCCGCCGCGCAAGTGGAATCGCTTCACTCAGCAACTGTCCACGCCGACGCTATTCTCTGCATCGAAAACCTGACCACCTTCCACGAATTTATTCGCTCACAAAAGGCCGCCCAACGCAACACGGGACACGCAACACGCACCACGCAACACGGAAAACGCACCACGCAACACGCCCTCATCTGCCTCATGGGCAATCCCTCTCCCCCCATCCGTCAGTTGCTCAGCTTAGTGCCAGAAGAAATCCCCATCTACCTCTGGGCCGATTTAGATTATGGCGGCTTCAACATCCTCTCCCAATTCCGCAAAGAAATTCACCCTACTGTTCAACCCTATCTTATGGATGTTGAGACCTTCGAAAAACATGCCCATCTTTCGCGTCCGCTGACTAAAAGAGATCAACGTAACCTAAATCGCCTTTACGCACGCCCAGAATTGCGAGACCTTTATTTGGTGATAGAACATATTTTAGAGCGCGGTCTCAAATTGGAACAAGAAGCAATTCGTTTGAGGGAATAATTCCCCCACCGCAACCATCACAAAAGTTCCCGCGTGCCCTGTACTTACCACGGTCCGGCCTTCACTCGTGTACTCCCCATCTTCCGTCACCCATTCCTCAAGCTGCGTGTCCCAAGAGGGGATGTTTCCGTGGAGAAATATGTCTCTGCGGGGGAATCACCCCCTTAAACGCAAAAACGCCGCCTTTCAGCAGCGTTTTTTGGATGACCCCACGGGGAGTCGAACCCCGGTCTTAGCCTTGAGAGGGCTACGTCCTAGGCCACTAGACGATGGGGCCTGAGCGGGGAGCATTTTATCATGCAGCAGGGGGAGCGTCAACGATAATGAAATTTCATTCCTCATCATCCAGGAGTTGTTTCAAGACCGCCATTCGAGGATCAATTTTCTCTTGTCTATGCCCGCAATCCTCTTTATTGAGATTTCCCCCGCAAACAGGGCATAGGCCTTTGCATTCCGGAGAACAAATATGCTTGATGGGGATATCCAATAGGGCATATTCACGGAAAAGAGGCTCTAAATCAATATATCCATCAGGAGGAAGACGACGCTCTTCAAGCTCATTAACCTCGTCTTGAGAGCGTGAAAAAACATACATCTCAGCAAAAGAGATTTCTAATTGGTGTGGAAATACATCCAAACAACGAGTGCATTCCAACTCCGTCTCGGCGGTTAATCTCCCCCTGATCATCACACCGTCTTCGCTAACGATGGTAGTAACCTTTCCGTTTAGGTCTCTTATAGCCAAGTCAGGTTCAAAGTGGAGAGATGGGAAATTGAATTCAACGTCACGGGATGTCCCTTGAGCTTGCCCGGCAGCCCAGCTAATATCGAGAAGAAAGGGGTTGTTTTTTTTGGTAGCCATAGTTTTAATTCAGGTAAAATGCGAGTAATTTTTTATTATTGTAACATGATTAGAAAGTGTGCAAAGTGAGTTGGTTCGCGGCGGGTGTCTTGACAAATCCCATCTCCCCAGATAAACTCAAAGTCAGGATAGAATGCTTTATACAGGAGAATTTACAACAATGTCCACTTACGTTTTTTTGATGATGTCGGTTGCTATGATGTCCATGGTGATAATCATGGGTATGAAGATGCGCATGATGATGTGCGCAAAAGTTTGGGCAGCCGCCAAGAGAAGAGAACACTGATCCTCTTGAAAAACGCTAATCACCGGGCTGTCCAAATTTGGACAGCCTTTTTTGTTGAAGGGATTCGCCATAGACGAATTTTTTCTATAGGAGAGCTATTATGACCGAAAACATACTTGTCGCCGCGGCCTGGCCTTATGCCAGCGCCCATATCCATGTTGGAAACGTCACCGGCTCTTATCTGCCGGCCGATATCTATGCCCGTTTTCATCGTCTGCTGGGAAACAAGGTTTTGATGGTCTCCGGCTCAGACTCGCACGGGACGCCTATCACCGTTCGGGCCGATGAGCAAGGCTTAAGCCCAGAAGATGTTTATAAAACATTCCATACTGAATTCCTGGAGCTTTTCCAAAAATTGGGACTGAGCTATGACATCTTCACCACCACCCATACAGAAAACCACTTCAAGGTCGCCCAAACCATGTTCACAGCTCTCAAAGAAAACGGGTATCTATACAGGGAGACTCAGGAACAGTGGTACTCTGTTGCCCAAAGCCGCTTTTTACCTGACCGCTATGTCGAGGGCACTTGCTATCTCTGCGGCTATGAGGGCGCACGGGGTGATCAATGTGATGGGTGCGGCAGCTTATTAGAAGCCAACCAACTCA
The DNA here is from genome assembly GCA_030666985.1 of Chloroflexota bacterium. GTDB lineage: Bacteria > Chloroflexota > Anaerolineae > Anaerolineales > UBA11858 > B10-G9. The sequence goes on along the minus strand of DAOUWT010000017.1, from coordinate 12,709 downwards.
TTGATGCTCGTTCCAAGGTTGATGGCTCTAAACCCGAATTACGGGAGACGGAGCACTTTTACCTTGACCTTGCCGCTCTACAGCCGGTGATCGTGAAATTCCTCAAGGAGCGGGAGGATTATTGGCGTCCCAGCGTGCTCCGCCAATCCCTGGGGCAAATCCTGGCCAAAGACCTGCATGGGAGAGCAATCACCCGCGACCTGAAATGGGGCATCCCCGTCCCCGTTGAGGGTTGGGAGGGGAAACGCCTCTACGTATGGTTCGAGGCCGTCATCGGTTACTTAGCCTCATCCATTGAGTGGGCCAAGATCACCGGAGATGAAGAAGCATGGAAAACTTGGTGGTGCGACCCAGACAGCCGCGCTTATTATTTCATCGGCAAGGACAATATCCCCTTCCATGCCGTGATTTGGCCTGCGGAACTGCATGGAGTTGGTGATATGTTTGGAAAGATCTTCGTGGAAGAAGAAGGTCTGCGGCTGACGCTGCCCTACGACGTACCGGCTAATGAATTCATGAACATGGAAGGGAAAAAGATTTCCGGGAGCCGCAATTGGATGGTGGATGTGCTGGATTTCCTTTCGCGCTATGACCCTGATCCCCTGCGGTATTATTTGACGGCCAACATGCCAGAAACCCAGGACAGCGAATGGGATTGGGATAATTTTGTAGCCCTTAATAACAACGTTTTGGTCGCCACCTGGGGAAATCTGGTCAACCGGGTGCTCTCCTTTGCTCACAAAAACTGGGATGGACACATCCCCACCCCGGGAGACCTCCGCCCAGGGGATAAAGATATCCTCAACAAAGTAGAAACCGGCTTCGATGAGGTTAGCGAACTCTACGACAAAGTAAAGCTGCGAGCCGCCCTGAGAGAAACCATGAACTTAGCCCGAGACGTCAATAAATACCTGGACGAGATGGCTCCCTGGTTCGAGATCAAGAAAGACAAAACTACCGCCGCGACAACGGTCTACACCGCCATCAAGGCTATCGATTCCATCAAGGTACTCTTGGCCCCTGTGTTGCCCTTCACCTGCGAACAATTACACCGCACACTGGGATACACAGAGCCGCTATTTGGAGAGCAGGTAGTAGACACTCACACCGACAATCTAGGCGAACATGATGTGCTTCGTTACCTTCCTAATACCCCCCAAGACCCTAAAGGTCTCAAGGACGTTAAGACCTTTAGGGTCTGGAAACAGAGCAACTTACTGCCCGGAGGGGAAATCCGAAAACCAGAACCTCTTTTCCGGAAACTGGATAAGAGCGTGGCCGAAGAAGAGCGGCAGCGTTTGGGGTAAGAGATACCAAACAACCCCCTGTCATTATGACAGGGGGTTGTTTTATTTAAAATCCGTGTTTCGCCTCAGGTGTGCAAAACTCCGCGTTTGTAAGTGTTCTCCCTCTATCCAAGACCTCCGAGGTTTGCACTCCAAAAACCTCGGAGGTCTGCCATGTGTAGGGGATGGTGAATGTTTACCCGCGTTTGCCGGAGGCACAGCCTATGGGTTGTACACCGTACGCAGAGCGTCCGTGCCCCATTTAAGGCGCAGGGGCCGGCGGAGAAGTGGTGTTGTTATAAAACCAGTTATAGGCAAAGTAGCCCGTAGTAGGACTTTCCAGTTGAATGGCTATCTTATACTGGCCACTGAGGAAGCCCGGAATAGCATAAGTAGTGTCGGGAAGAGAGCCATCTGCCGCAACCGTGATCGTGTCAACCACAGTGCCAGCGTATCCAGCCGTCCCATAATAATTCATACGCACGTTGTATGTGTCATTAGGGATGAAATTCGAGGGAACGATCTGGACGGCTTGATTTTGAGTTACGGCTAAGATCCAAAAGGTCGGGTATCCGCTGTAAGTGGGAGGAATACCGCCACCGCCGCTTCCCCCTCCCCCCGTTGTGTTATTGTAAAACCAATTATAGGCATAATACACTGAGGTGGAACTTTCCAGGCGGATAGCAATTTTGTATTCCCCATGCAAAAAGGCGGGGATATCATAAGTGCTGTCGGGCAGAGAGCCATCTGGCTCAACTATTATGGTCTCGACAATGTGCCCTGCCACCCCTAAGGTGCCGTAATAATTCATACGTACATCAAAGGTCTCGCCGGGGGGGAAGTTCAAACCCTGAATAGTCACATCCACGTCTTCGGTGACATCCGTAATCCCAAAAGTGGGGTAGCCGCTGTAACCAGGCGGAATTCCACCGCCGCCGCCACCGCCTCCTCCGGTCGTATTATTGTAAAACCAGTTATAAGCGAAGTACCCCGAAGTGGGACTCACCAAACGGATAGCAATTTTATATTGCCCGTGGAAGACAGCCGGGATCGAGAACGTCAACGGGAGCATCCCTCCTGCCCCACTGTTGATCGTATCAACTATGGTTCCGCCAATCCCCTGCGTCCCATAAAAGTTCATGTGAACCTCGAAAGTGTCACTCGCTGGCAAATTCGACGTCAGAATAGTAACGGTTGAATCCTGGACAACATCAGTGATCACAAACGTAGGGATAGTTTGAGGTTCCGCTGCTGGGACAGTCATCACCTGATTTTCAGCCGGTTGGGCAAGGCTGTGCGCGAAGGCCGCAACAGGAAATGCGACAAGTATGGCAATAATAGCCAATAAGGTTAAGCGTTTCATTTTACATCCCTCCCAATAAATAACTGTGGTTCTCTAGGGTTTTGCGGCATCCGCTCCAATCGTGGCTCAGACTTGCCAATCTGAGCCGAGCCGAACGCCACGCGAGGCCCCAAAGAGCCGTGACTGTTGAGTTACTTTAGTGTAACTTAAGTTGTCGAAAATTGCAAATGATTTTTGCAAGTGCATTGCACTTCATGACTTTAGAAGTGTGTTGCACCTGCAGAAGCACGCGAAATCGGCTTTGTAAACAATTTCCACGGGATAGCAAAGGTTTTGCCGTAGGCACGCCGCTGGCGCAACCGAGCGGTGGCGTTCGGTGCAGCCCAAGGCTATGCTTCGCGAAGGACACCTTTACTATCCTTTGGGAAACAGGGGGGTGAACGGTTACCCTATGTATCGTACAGAAGTGCGTTGCACCTGAAGCGGTAGAACCGATGTGCAACGCGCCCAAAAGAAGGTGCAATGCACATCTCCAACTTGCACCTGTGCATTGAAGTATCCCCGCAGGAGGACACACCGCTTCACCCCCGGTAAGCGGGCACAGTGATGTTATAGACTGTGCAAATACGCCTATCCAACATGCGGCTGCGGATGCGGGGGTCTATTTCGCTCAGGTAGTCGGCTGAAGTGATCACGGTGGGGAGGTGGGCGTTATAACGGTAATTGAACAACTGGTAGAGCTTCTCTTTCACCCACGGCGTCATTGATTCGGTGCCCAAATCGTCCAGGATCAGGAGATCAGAGTTCCTAATCTGGTTAAAACGCCGGTCGTAGCTGATATTGCTGTTGGGGTTAAAAGTAGCCCGGAGATGGTCCAACAAGTCTGGGACCATGATGAAAAGAGGGGGAGTGCCCAACCCAGCCCGGTAGTTGGCAATAGCCGCCGCCAGGTGGGTTTTTCCGCACCCGTAGGGGCCAATAAAAGCCAGCCATCCTTTGGGATGCTCGGCATACTTTTGGGCCGCGCGGAAGGCTTTTTCGAGGCTCTTAATATCGTTTTTTTCCAAAGTCTCGTTTTTACGGAGGCTGAAATTGCCAAAAGTGCGGTTTCCCAATAAAGACAGGGAGGAAAGCTCTGGGTGGCCGGTATCATCGCTGGGACGCCTGTAATCGGGGGCTTGCATCTGAACGCGGGTGACAAGCTCAGGGTCCTGCAGGCGGGAACGGATGCGCCCTTCAAGCTGGTCCAGGGCCAAATTTGTAGTCACCAACAAGGGCAGGTGGTTGATGTAGCGATAGTTGAGTATCTGGAATAATTTCTCCTGCGCCCAGGGAGTGGCATTATGGGTCCCAAAATCATCCATGACCAACAACTCGGCCCGGCGGATGTCTTCGAAACGCTGAGAAAATGAGGTAGTGGGGTCATCATAAGAAAACCGCAAGGAGTCTAATAAATCGGGGACGGTGATGAAGAGGGTAGGAATTCCCATATCTACCACGTAGTTGGCGACAGCCGCCGCCAGATGGGTTTTGCCACACCCGAAGCGCCCCTGGAGGAGCAGCCAACCCTCTAAAGTGCGCGAAAATCGCTGGGCGGTATTAAAAGCGCTTTCCAAAGATTTGGACTGGGCCGGGGCTGTTCCAATTCGTCCGCCAGATTCAAAGTTCTCGAAGGTAAGGTGTTTGAGTTCGTCAAGATTGCTCAACCTAAAGAGCCGGTCGCGGACTTTCTGCTGCACCTCGCCCTGACGACACTTGCAAATGCTTATCTTCCCAAAATCAGGGTGCCCAACCGGAAGGTCTCGCCGCACATAGCCCGTCCCCCCGCATATCTCGCAATCCGGGTCGCCCGGCAGGGAGTGCGTGCTAATGTTCTGTGTATTCGAAGAACTCGTCATCGATATATTTTTGACGGTCTCTTTCAGGATGTCTTCTATCTTTTCTTTCATGGCGGCCTTCTTCTTTCCAACTACGTAAAATCGCTTCTATATATCTCCATTTGCGGACATTGTTTTCGACGGCAATTTCAACAGCTTCTTGAATCCAGGTTTCGGGATAAGTGTCTTCAGCATCGCGGAGGGTGTCGGCAATGAGGGGGGTAAGCGGGCCAATATTGCTTTCGTAAAGCTGAAAAATGTTGGGACGTTCCAGGCTCAGGTTCGGGCTGGGGGGAGGGCCTGACCCGGGGCGCCAGGTTCCCTCCTGGATGGCCTTGACGGCGGCCCGGCCCTGGGGGGAGTTGAAGAAATAGAGGGGACGTTTACCAGGGGGGGAAGGGGGGGGGGGGCTTGCCTCGCTGGGTGGGGGAGCGCTAACCCTGAGGAGAGTCCCCCGCTCCACCGCCAGGGCCAGGCCTTCCCCCAGGGCCAGGGTTCGTTCACGCGGGGTCCCCCCCATCCCCTTCATGAAGCGCGTGTCCCCGGAGAAATTTATCTCCCGCAGGTATCGAAAAGAACCCTCCATGCGGGTGACTTGCCACAAGGCGTACAGGGTCACTTTTAGCTCGTGGATGTTTTTAATTTGGGGAAGCAGCTCGCTGAAAAAAAGGGTGGGGAGGGAGGTGAAGCGCACTTTCCCGGATGGAAATCCTTTGAATTTCATCACTGACCTCAATTAGCCGCGATCCTCGCGAGCGGCGTTTACGAAGGTGGCCAGCTCTTTGCGGAAGACAAGCTGAACGGTATCGGTAGGGCCATTGCGGTGTTTGGCAACAATGATGTCTGCCAAATTTTCCTGGATGGTGTCTTCGTCGTATTCTTCGGGGCGGTAGATGAACATGACTATGTCGGCGTCTTGCTCCAGGCTTCCGGATTCTCTGAGGTCGGAGAGGATGGGGCGTTTGTTGGAGCGTTGTTCGACGGCGCGAGAAAGCTGGGCGGCAGCCAGAACAGGGACGTTCAGTTCCCGGGCCAGGACTTTGAGGTTGCGGGAGATTTCGGAGACCTCCTGAACGCGGTTATTGGTGCGGAGGTCGGTGGTCATGAGCTGCAAATAATCGACGATGATCAAGTCGAGGTGGTGCTCCATGTGGAGGCGCCGGCATTTGGTTCGGATTTGCATGGGGGTGAGGGCCGGAGTATCATCCAAGAAAATATGTGTATCGTTGAGGACTTCGATGGCTTGGGTGAGAAGCCCCCATTCATGAGCTTTAAGCTCTCCGGTGCGTAATCTATGGGTTCCAACGCCCATTTCTTGGGAGATGATGCGCTGAACGAGTTGCTCGTTGGACATCTCCATAGAGAAGATGGCGATGTGTTGTTTGTGCTTGAGAGCGGCGTTTTTGGCTGCGGTGAGCAAGAATCCGGTTTTGCCCATACCAGGACGGCCCGCAATGATGATGAGGTCAGAATCCTGAAAGCCGCCCAGCATTTTATCGAGGTCTATGAAGCCGGTGGGGACGCCGACCAGTTCCCCATCGCGTTGGGAGAGTTCCTCGATGCGGTCAAAGTAATCGCTGAGGACTTGCCGGATGGGTTTTAGATCGCGGCCCAGGCGTTGTTCGCTGACGGAAAAGACAGCCTTTTCAGAATCGTCTATGACGGTCTCGAGACTGACGTTCTCCTCGTGGGCTAGCTTGGCTATTTTGTTGGCGGCCTCTATCATGCGGCGGCGAATGGCGGTCTCTTCTATGCGGCGGCCATAGGCTTCGGCGTGGAGGGAGGAGGGGACGCTGTTGGTCAGTTGGGTGATATAAGCGGCTCCGCCCACATCGGCCAGGTGTCCCATTTGCTCAAGCTCTTCGGTGACGGTCACGAAATCGATGACTTCAGTCCGGTCGTGCAGGGCCACGAAGGCTTCCCAAATCCACTTATGCTTGTGAATGTAAAAAGCGTCGCTCTGCAAGAATTGAGCGACATCGTAATAAGCTTCGGGATTGATGAGGACCGCTCCTATGACTGCTTCCTCAGCTTCGCGGCTGTGAGGGTGCATTTTGGGGCCAGAACTCTGTGGAGGGGGGGAGGATTCGATGTTGTCGGGCATGGATTGGATATTGGGTATTGGGTATTGGATGTTGGAGGTTAGATGTTGGAGGTTGGAGACTGGACACTGAATACTGGACACTGAACACTGAATACTGAATACTGTTCACTCCTCGTCTGGGTTGATCTGGTCAGGGCCTAACTTGCCGAGATAATCCTCGAAGATCGAAAGTCGCTCTTCGTCGAAAGGTTCCCCATCGTCTACGTCAATGCCCTGACCGGGGGCGGAGAGGTCTTCTTCGGGGATGAGGCCCGCCTCTTCCATTACCACGCGGTCAACTAAGATGGGAATGTCCTTCCGCACGGCCAGGTTGATGGCATCCGAGGGGCGGGAGTCAACGGTGAGCAAAGTGCCACCGACGTTGAAAACCAGGTTGCCGTAAAAGGTATCGTTTCGGAGGGTTATTATTTCGACATGGACGAGTTCAGCATCTAGGGAATCGAGGACATTGGAAAATAGCTCATAGGTCAGAGGACGAGAAATTTCTACCTCTTGCAGGGCCAGGGTGAGATGTTCCGCCTCGTAAACCCCTACCATGATAGGTAAGTAGCGCTCAATGTCCACCTCCCGGAGGATAATGACGCGCTGATGGGACATTAAGCTGACGCGGATACTGTCAATGACTACTTCAACCATATCGGACATAGGAACCTCCGAACTGTAATTTTTCTACACGCTTTGCCGTGGTATTTTATCATAGGAATCAGTGACTAGGTATCAGGAAATCAGGAACACGGTTCCTTACAAAATGAAAGAGGGTTTCGTCTTACCTCACAATGCCAACAACATACCAAAATCTGTATCAGCAGAGACAATGACACGTTCTTCGCTAGCTGCTTGAAAAAAATCTCATCGTCTGTCGCAGCTTGCATCTCATAATCTCGCACATGGACAGCATCATAACCTGCTTGGCGCAGACCATCTGCTACTACAGGGGATAAGGCATTGTCAATGATAAATTTCACAACGCAGCCACCAGGGGTAGCTCTCGCTCTCGAACAGCTTCGGCGGCAAAATACAAAGCCTCACGGATGTCTTCTCTTTCAAGGTCTGGGTAATATGCTAAAATTTCTTTTTCGCTCATCCCTTCTGCGGTCATTCCTACAATCGTAGCAACGGGAATACGCAAACTCCGAATACAAGGCACCCCTCCCATTTTATAAGGTTTAACAGTGATACGATTAAAATTCATGGTTTATGCTCCCGGAAAATCTTTAACCAATTCGCTTATTCAGACTTGCACTTTATTTTATCATAACTCAGATGCTTATTTAGAGGCCAATGTTCTTTCGAAAAAACGGCGGTTTGCAGGGTAATGTACTGTGCCAAAGAGGTAGATTAATCCTAGGATAGAGACGCCCAGGGTGAAAGGCCAACGCGTGCAGGCAAGGTCCGGGGCGGCTATCCATGCCAGGTCAACCCAGGTTGCTAGGTAGTAAAATGCACCGGCAATTTGAATCCCATACCAGGCCCATAGCTTACCCGTCCACAGCCCCCACACGAGGGGGACGCTCACTAGGCCCCATCCCAGCCCCGCCAGGGCCAGGTAGAGGGGAGAGATCAACAGGGGCGCGTTTTCGAGCGTATCCCACTGCTGAATTGCCAGGAAGAACTTCATCCAATGCACCACGCCGACGAAAAGGACTATGAGGGCAAGGAGGGTTATTGGCCAGGAGCGTTTTTGGTTTGAGGCGGGGGTTTGAGAATCCATTAGTTTTTTGGGAGTGCAAGCGGCTGGGGATGGGGCAAAACCTCGCCCCGGCGGGGATGCCTATCCCCAGGGTTTGTCCCCGCTTGGGCGTGCGTGCCACGCTTAGGCGTGCGTGCCACGCTTAGGCGTGCGTGCCACGCTTAGGCGTGCGTGCCACGCTTAGGCGTGGCCTGGCGCCTGGGGGTTGGTCTCACGCCCCCCCCCCGTCCCCCCCAAAAATCCCCGGGGTAGTCTAGGGCCAACTCTTATCGTAAACCAGTTTCCAAACGAGCAATGACAAGGCGTTGAATTTCGCTGGTGCCTTCGTAGATTTCGGTGATCTTTGCGTCACGGAAATAGCGCTCGATGGGCAGCTCGCGGGAGTAGCCCATGCCGCCATGGATTTGCACCGCGGCGTGGGCGCAGAACATGGCCGTTTCGGAGGCGAATAGCTTTGCCATGGCAGCTTCTAAGGTGAAGCGTCCCCCGCTTTCAAGGCATTGATCTTTCTTGTAGGCGGCCTGGTAAATAAGGAGACGAGAAGCTTCGATGCGCGTTTTCATATCCGCCAGTTTGAAGCTGATGCCCTGGAATTGGCCAATCTTTTTCCCGAAGGCTTCTCGCTCTTTGGCGTACTCCACGCTGGCCTCGTAGGCAGCTTCAGCAATTCCCAGGGCCTGGGATGCGATGCCAATCCTACCCGCGTCCAAAACGGTCATGCTGATTTTGAAGCCTTCGCCCTCTTCTCCTAAGCGATTTTCTACGGGGCAGCGATAGTCTTCGAAGATGAGTTCACTGGTCGCAGAGCCTCGAATTCCTAGTTTGGGTTCTTTTTTCCCACGAACGAACCCTGGTTTATCAGCTTCTATCATGAAGGCCGTGACTCCACGATGTTTTTTATCGGGATCGGTCATGGTGAAGAGGAGCACATAATCCGCTACCGGCCCCCCGGAAATCCAGGATTTGAGCCCGTTGATGACATATTCGTCGCCATCCCTGACCGCTCGGCTGCGCATGGTCGCGGCATCGGACCCGGACATAGGCTCGGTAAGGGCGTAGGTTCCAATTTTTTCTCCCATGGCGACAGGCACCATGAACTTATGGCATTGTTCTTCTGTCCCAAAGCGGAGTAAGGCGTAATTGTAGAGCGAGTTATTGACGGACATAATCGTCCCATGGGCTGCGTCTACCTTGCAAATTTCTTCTAAGGCCAAAACATAGGCCAGGGTATCCATCTCGGCCCCGCCGTACTTCTCGGGTACTTGGATGCCCATGAAACCCATCTCACCCATTTTCTTGATCGTCTCCAGGGGAAAATCCCCGCTTTCGTCGATTTCTGCTGCTATAGGCGCAATCTCGTTTCGAGCGAAATCTCGCGCCGCCTGGCGAATCATTTTGTGCTCATCACTAAGCGTGAATCCTTGATTGGTCATCTGGCTTTCTCCTTATTCTATTATATTGTGAAAAGAGATTGAAACTTGTTCTGTATTATAGCACGGCGGCCCCTAATTCCGCCAAAACTATGCTAAAATAAAGATATTAATCACCATTTTATCAAAAATACGGAGGCTTCTCATGAAACTGCTCAAACGTCTTTTAATGCTCGTAGTCATAGGGGTTGTCATTCTCAGTTCCGTGGGACCCGTGTATGCCCAGGAAGGCGGGCCAGCAGAGGACGATCCAAGCGAAGAGATCATTCAGATAGTGTTGGTTCTTGATGTCTCTCAAAGCATGGAAGCGTTGGTTCCATTCGGCGAATTTCCCGCAGAATTAAAGGATATATTAGATAAAATTGACGCCATTGAGAATGATGAAGAACTGAACGAAATCAAAGAGCAACTCAATGCCATCGTCGAAGACCCCGAAGTGGTGAACGCTCGACAAGTGTGGCAAGACACAATAAGCGCACTGGATGCGTGGTTTTCTGAAAACGATTATGGCGAGAGTCAAGCGGCAGTCATGGCCCCAATTGCCAATGCCCTCAGGGAACTGGGATGTGATACATCTTATGCGCGGTGGATTGCTTCTGCCCTGACCTACACCGAAGTAAATTACTGGATCGATCAAGCCTGCCCTGATGTTGAGTATACGGCCCAAGACCAGCAAGATATTCAAAACCTCGTTCTCTATCTCGGAGACCCGGGATATACCACACTCCAAGAAACTAGCACCGCTGCCTATGAAGCCTATTTTGATATCCTTGAAGCCCGCAATTACAACGACCTCATTCAACAACGAGAAGACATACTCGCCAATGCAAACTATGAAGCCTTGCTAGAAGAGCGGGATATTTTAGTAGCTGAATACGATATCCCTACTAAGCTCGATCTCGCTAAATTAGCTGCCAAGACCCTCTTAGGCCTATCACGGCTAGATAGCGTAGCCGGAAGGCGGATTTCTCTCGTGGCCCTGGTGCGCTTCTCTACCGACTACGTTCTCCTTCAGGAATTGACCACAAACGATGATATTGTCGATCAGAAAATCGAAGTTCTAGAACCTTTAGAGCTAACGAATGTTTACGGGGGATTGGACGAGGCCCTAAAGGAACTAGAACGAAACGCTGACCCCGATCAATCTACGGTGATCATCCTGCTCAGTGACGGCCACATCACCGTTGGCCCCGACTCTGATCAAGTCCTAAAAGACATCCCGCCCCGGGCCGACGACCTGAACGCCACCATTTGCACGGTCGGATTTGGCGCATCCGAAGCTCACGTTGACAAGAGGTTGTTGGAAGGCCTAGCAGAAGCTACCGCCGGAGAATATCTCTTTGCCGAAAGCGGCGCTGAGCTAATGAACTTCTTCATCGCCTGCCGGCAGGGACTATTAGGCGAAGTGAAGCGCATTAGCGGGATCGTCCAGCCTGGGGATGCGCCCACCGAGGTGGATACCCTCAAGATGTCCGATAACGTGTGCGAGTTGAGCTTGGCCCTGAACTACGTTTCGGGAGACCCAGCCTTGAGCATCCTCTCCCCGCAGGACACCCCCGTTGATGGTGATTATCCCGGCTACACATCCCAGACCGGCGACAACTTGAAACTCTACACCCTCATGAACCCAGCTGAGGGCAATTGGCAGGTTTTGATTCATGGCGAGAGCGATTCAGAGGAAGAGGTAGTATACAGCATTGTAATCACCGTGAACGACTGCGCCTCCACGCCGACCCCATCGCCGACGCCCTACCTGACACCCACCCCCCTGCCCGAACCCAGCCTCGTTGAGCAGGCCGCTCCTGTCCTCCCCCTGGCGGGCCTGGTTCTGTTTGTCTTGGTGATCTTCTTGATCTTCCACTTTAGAGGGAGTAAAAAATAACCACTACCCAGACGTGGTGGATGCCCTAGAGGGGGAGAAAGAGTCCGAAGTGGTGCGGTATTTGCTGCGCCTGCGGGACGGGCTAGAAGACCAAAAAAGCGGCCAACCCATGAGCAGCGAGATCGAAACCGCCCGCGCCGAAGTCATCAACATGGTCAACAACTTCTTCTATGATAGGCTGACAGGGTTTCCTAAAATCAAGGATTATATGGACACATTTCAAAAATGAGACAACAGATAGTGGGGTAGTCGTTAGTCTGATAGTCGGGTAGTCATTAGTCTGGTAGTCGGTTTGTTTTTTGGCTCATTATTACGGCAAGACCTCCGAGGTTTCGAAAAAACTCGGAGGTCTTTTTCTCTTTATATAGGGCGAAATGCCATTTCGCTCTACAACGTCGCCTGCGTTCTACGCTACCCTTTTATGATGATGGCGTGCGCTTGCTATACGCTTCCATATATGTGCGCAATACAGCATTTATCCGCGTTTGATACCCTTTACCAAATGACTTGAACCAATCTAGCACATCGGGATCTACACGCATTGTGATTGGAATTTTCTTCCTTGGTAAACGTAGTTCAGCACTGGCAAAGAATTCTTCACCCAACGGTGGGATTTCGCTCGTATCAATATCCTCATCGGACATCGCGTCAACTCTTTCCCAATCAGTACGAGATGTTTTCCTTATATTGTTTTCGCTCATGTTTTATCGCCTTTCTCATTGAGATGATACGAATAGTCTCGCCATCATCACTCTCTGTAAATACAATCACAACTACTCGACCATGGATTACACCAATGCCAACCCACCGGTCTTCACCATAGTCATAGCGTATGTCTAATTGGACAAGCATTGGATGCTTGAAAACTTCTGAAGCATCAGCAAAATCAAGACCGCGCCTGCGAATGTTCTTCTTGTTCTTTTGCTCATTCCATTCGAAATTCATGCTCGTATTGTATGTGCATTATGTAAATACGTCAAGTGCGTTTATATGAAGGGGAGTGCTAAAAAGTTGTTGGTTAATTTCTGCCCCCCTCAGTCCCCCCAAATGCCAAAAAACACGGAATTTGGGGGGATGCCCCCACTCCTCCCCTAAATTCGACATCTTCTCGTCGCATTTGGGGGAGGTAGGGAGGGG
>DAOUWT010000100.1 GCA_030666985.1 Chloroflexota bacterium | reverse complement strand
GAGAAAAGAGGGGAGGAGGGAGGGAGGGAGGATGTGAGGAGAGACAAGGGAAGGGAGAAGAGAAAGGAGGGGAGCAGGGGAGCAGGAGAAGATGTTGAAAGATGGGTGTTGGGGTATAATGAGAAACAACACTATGTAGGTCGAAATGGTATTTCGGCCATGAACAGGCAGGCAACAATGACCAAAAATATTCGTAAGTTATTAACTGAACTTAAAATGCATTTGACCAAAATATACGGTCACCAACTTGAGGATGTATATCTGTTCGGGTCTTACGCGCGAGGTGAACAAGATGGCGAATCGGATGCAGATATAATGATTGTACTTTCTCATTTCGACAATTATTCAGCAGAGATAAAGCGAACTGGGAAGATAATTAGCTCACTTTCCCTGAATTACGATGTCAGCATCAGTCGAATTTTTATCAACACGGAAGATTGGCAAGTCAGCGATACTCCGCTGCTTCGCAACGTGCGTGAGGAGGCGATTCCAGTATGAAAGATAGTTCACGACAATTACTCCAAAAAGCTGCTCGCGCGATTGAAGCTGCTGAGGTTTTGCTGGAAAACAACAAAGTTGAATTTGCCATTGGGCGAACCTATTATGCTATGTTCTACGTCGCAGAGGCATTGCTCAACGAGAAAGATTGGCGTTTTAGTAAACATGGCGGCGTTCATGATGCATTTGGTAAAAACTTCGTGAAGACCAGCTTATTTGACGCGAAATATCACCGCTGGTTGCTCGACTCATTTGATCAAAGAATCATCGGCGACTACAACGTTGAAGTCGCTTTCTCAGCAAATGATGCTCAAAAAACACTTGAACAGAGTCGTGAATTCTTAGAGGAAGCACAACGGTATCTACAAAACCAAGAATAAGCAAACATCGCACCTTGCCCACTAATCCCAAAGGAAAAAATCATGGCAAACGAAACAACAAAAAATCAAACAAAGAACAACCGCCCAATTTTATGGATTTTTATCGCATTCATCCTGGGATTTACGCTGCCGGTGTGCAGTTGCCTGGGGATGGGTACGGTGACGATGTGGCAGTTTGGCAAGCTGGCTGAGGTCAGCGCCCCAGACTTAGGCCTTGGCACCGGGGACGCTGTGGCAATCATTGACCTGAATGGCGCTATCACCAGTTCTTCTCAAGACTATCTCAGCTTGCAGGGAATCACGCCCGACGGGGTGGACGCTCTCCTGGAACAGGCCGCCGCTGATGCTAGTATCAAAGCCGTTGTCGTGCGCGTCAACAGCCCGGGGGGGAGCGTGGTCGCCTCGGATGAAATATACCATTCCCTGCTGGATTTCCAAAAGCCGATTGTGATCTCTATGAGCGACACGGCTGCATCCGGCGGATATTACATTGCCTGCGGCGGGGATTACGTCATTGCCCACCCCGATACGTTGACCGGTTCCATAGGCGTTATCAGCCAGTTTTTCGTCATCGAAGATCTGATGGAAAAATACGGCGTGGAAGCAGAAACCATCACCTCTGGGCCTAACAAAGGAATCGGCAGTTCCTTCCACAAAATGACAGATGAAGAAAGAGCAATCATGGAAAGCATCGTAAATCAGGTCTACGAGGATTTCATCGCTGTCGTCTCCAAGGCGCGGGATATGCCCCTTGACGAAGTGCGCGAAATCGCCGATGGAAGCATCTACACCGGGCGGCAGGCACTTGAGTTGGGTTTAGTAGACACCGTGGGCATTCAGGATGACGCAATCGCGAAAGCGGCCGAACTCGGCGGGATAACGGGAGAACCCCGCATCGTCAAACTCAGTCCCACTCCTTCATTTATGGATATGTTCTTAACCTACCAAGCGTCTCAGTCACTCTCGCTGAGAGAGATCATAGACTTTGCCCAAACACCCTTGCTTCTGTTCCGTTAGGGACTGGTATATTGGTACACTGGGAAACTGGTATATTGGTTCATCCCTCACTCTAGCCCTCGCTTTGCGTGCCTCTGGCATCCCACAGGGAAAAGGGACTCGCCCCCCTAGTTACCCACAGTCCCTGATTCCTAATCACCTGATTCCCTGTTTACCCTGATTTCCTGCTCCCTCATCACCCCGTTCCCTAATCCCTGATTCCTGATACCTAATCCTTTCCCATGTCCCAATCTACCAATATACCAATTTACCAATCTACCAACCTCCAATTCAGCCAGAGCAGTCTCCAAGACTTTGTGGACTGTCCACGGCGATTCCAACTGAAATACCTTCGTGAGTTAGCCTGGCCCGCCATTGAGGCTGAACCGGTCTTAGAGCATGAAAATTTGATGCAGCTCGGCTCCCGTTTCCACCAATTGGTTCACCAACACCTTTCCGGCGTCCCGGCCGAACGGCTGACGCAGACCATTGACCACCCTGACCTCTCCCGCTGGTGGCACAATTATCTTGACCACGCTCCCGACCTTGAGGGGTGGCAAACCCGCTCCGAGATAGCCCTCTCCGCACCCCTTGGGAAACGCCGATTGGTTGCCAAATATGATGTCCTGGCCATTGAGTCAGGGAAGCAAGCTCTGATAATCGACTGGAAAACATCCCGCAAAAAAACGCCCCGCAAGTGGCTCCAGGAGCGTCTACAAACCAGCGTTTACTCATATTTGCTCGTCCAAGCGGGGTCGCACCTGAACGGGGGAAAAGCTATCCAGCCAGAGCAAGTGGAAATGACCTACTGGTTCCCGGAAGTCCCATCCCAGCCGGAGCGATTTTCATACAACACTAAGCAATATTCCTCGGATCACGAACGTCTTAGCAGCTTGGCGGAGCAAATTATCGCCTTAAGCAACGAAGAACAGGGCCAATTCCGCCTCACCTCCGATGAGCGCCGCTGCCGATTCTGCGTCTACCGCTCCCTATGTGCGCGGGGGGAAAAGGCCGGGGATTTGAACGACATGGAGGATATTTTCGCGCAGGAGGAGGATGTGGTGTTTGAATTGGACTTCGAGCAGATTGGGGAAGTTGAATATTAGGGGGGCGGTATATTGGGAAACCGGGGAGTGGTAGATTGGTTGATGTCCCCTAACCCGCTCCCGGATTAATGCTTGCGGGGCTATTGACGCTTCAGCCTACCTCACCTCTCCTAAATACACTAATATCGCTTGAGCAAAAGTATCAAAATCCCCCAGGTGTCGCTTAAGAATTCCAAAGACCGCCGCATTATCAATCTGCGCATAATCATGCACAATAAGATTTCGGAATCTTGCCATCGCAGTTGCTTTGGGCAAAAATTCAGCGGAGATAATTCCCTCTTCTTGCAAAACGGCAAATGTGTCTTTGTTATCTACCGGCGTCCGAAACCCCTCTCTGGCAATGATGTGCTGCCCCATGTCGAGACAAGCCTCCACTGCCAAATGCAGCGTCCGTTCAACAGTACGCCGGATTAACATGTTTTCCTGGTATTCCTGAAAATTAACTGCCTGCAAACTCCTCAAGTCGCTCACGTACCCGTCGAGCAGCATCAAGCGTTGGCGCAGAACGTCGTCTACGTTTACCAAGTCCTATCTCCTGAATATCATCCATCACAGTCTGAGTGTAAAAATCTAGCCTGCCTTGAAAATCGAAGTATTTCTTCATCGCCTGAACTTCAAAGTTTACCCGTTCATTCGCATCTCGTTCGTAAAGCAATTTCCCCTCTCGGACGACCTGATAGGCCAAGAAAGGCGTTGTTCCATTAAGCAAAGTGACTTGAACTTCATAATAAGTAAAGGCTTCTAAGTCAGCGGTTAATTGCAATTGACGCTCCATTTGTTCTTCGTCCCCCAAACCAGGTTCCAAAAGCACAGCAATATCTAAATCGCTTAGATAAGTATCCTGGTCACGGGCTACCGACCCAAATAGATAAGCGACTATCACGTCTTGTTGACAAGAAAAATATGCCTTGATTTCAGAAATATCAAATTCCATATATACGCTCCTCGTACTTCCTCAAAGAAAATTATACCATGCTCAAAACAACTGTTACCGCGACTTACCTCCCATCCCCCACACTCCCCCCAATATGATACAATCCCCCTCGTGAATCCACTACTCATTACCTACCCCCCTAGTCACTGATTCCTAATCCCTGATTCCTAGCCCCCCATGCTCTGGAAAGAACCCAAACCCATCACCCTCCCCCAATCACTCCAAGACGCCGTCGGCGGACACCCGCTGGTAGCGCAGACCCTCGTCCGGCGGGGGATTGCGACCACGCGGGCCGCGGTGGCATTTCTCGACCCCGACCTTTACACCCCCTCCCCGCCGGGGGAACTTCCCGGCTTGGTGGAGGCTGCCAACCGGCTGGAGCAGGCCCTCCGGGACGGGGAACGCATCCTCGTGTGGGGCGACTTCGACGTGGACGGCCAGACCTCCACCTCCCTGCTGGTATCCGCCCTCACAGGGCTGGGCGCAGGTGTGGGCGGCGATGTACGCTACTACATCCCCCTCCGGGCCACGGAGTCGCACGGCATCACAATCCCCAAACTAAAAGAATTGCTCAGCGAGGGCGAGGACGTGGATGTGCTTCTCACTTGCGACACGGGCATAGACGAATGCGATGCTGTTGACTATGCGAATTCGCAAGGCGTAAGCGTGATCATCACCGACCACCACGACCTGCCGCCCCAACTCCCGAACGCTGCCGCCATCCTCAACGGCAACCTCCTCCCCCAAAGCCATCCCCTGGCCGACCTCCCCGGCGTGGGCGTGGCCTATAAATTGGTAGAAGAGCTTTATAAGCGGGACGGGCGATCCGCCGACGAATTTCTCGACCTGGTGGCCCTGGGCGTCGTGGCCGATGTCGTTCCCCAAACGGGCGATAACCGCTACCTCATCCAGCGGGGATTGCCCATCCTCCAAAACACCTCCCGCCTGGGGCTGAAAATGCTCTACGCCAACGCCAAGCTCAACCCCCAAGAGATCAACGCCGGCCACATTGGGTTCGTGATTGGCCCCCGCCTGAACGCCCTGGGGCGCCTGGGGGACGCCAATCCCAGCGTGGAATTTCTGACCACCGCCAACCCCAGCCGCGCCAAAATCTTGGCTACCCAACTTGAGGGATTGAACCGCAAACGTCAAAACCTAACCGAGGAGATATTCCAATCCGCTCAAAAGCAAATTGAGGCTCACCCAGAATTGGTGGAGGATTACGCCGCCCTGGTGCTTCTTGACCCCGCTTGGCATCCCGGCGTGATCGGCATTGTCGCCAGCCGCCTGGTGGAGCGCTACCACAAGCCCACCATCCTCCTCACCCAGGCGGGGGATAGGGCACGGGGATCGGCCCGCTCTGTCAAAGCCGTCCCCATCAGCGAGGCCATCGCCGCCCAGGCCCATCTTTTGGATAGTTTTGGGGGACATCCCATGGCGGCCGGCGTGAGCCTAGCCCTGGAGCGTGTGGCCGAGTTTCGGCGTTCCCTCTCCCAAACCATTGCCGGGTGGGTGGGGACTGCTCCCCCGGAGCCGACTCTCCAAATTGATGGTTATCTCCCCTTTTCGGCCCTCACCCTCAACCTGATCGCCGACCTGGAACGTTTGGCCCCCTTTGGAGCCGGCAACCCCTCCCTGACCCTCGCCACCCGCGACGTGGAGATTGTCCACGAGGCCGTCATTGGCCGAGACCGCACCCATCGCAAACTCTTCCTCCAAGACGCCGAGGGCACGCACCAAGAGGTGCTGTGGTGGAAGAGCGCGGACCTCCCCCTCCCGGAGGGTAAATTCGACCTGGCTTACAGCGTTCAAAGCTCCACATTTCGGGGGCAAAAACAAGTTCAGGTGACGTGGAAAGATGTGCGTGCCAAAGAGCGAGCCAAGGTCAAGGTTGAGCCAAAGCAAACCGGGCCGGAGGTGGTTGACCTGCGGGAGACCGCTCACCCCTTGGAAGAGCTAGCCACCCTGCGGGAACGTCACCCCAGGCTCTTCGTGTGGGCTGAGGGCCGGGAAAACGCCCCTGGGCGGGGACGCTCCCAGGCCGGGCCATCCCCCGCTTTAGCCATTTGGACAACGCCGCCTGGCCGTGCAGAACTTGAGGCGGTATTAGAAAAGGTTGAGCCGGAAAAAGTATACGTCTTTGCCCAATCCCCCAGCACAAACACCGTAGAAGATTTCTTGAAAATTTTGGCGGGGCTGGTCAAACACACATTGAACGCCAAGGGCGGCGAGGCAGAATTGGCGGCACTCGCCGAGGCGGTGGGGCAGCGGGTGGCGGTCGTCCGCAGCGGGCTAGAATGGCTAGAGGGACAGGGGCACGTCCAAATCCGGTCTCGCTCCGAGGCGTGTTACCACCTCAAGGCGGGGATAGGCGTCAAAACTGGCGACCACGCCCAGCGGGCTGCCATCCTCCAGGAGAAATTCGAGGAGACATTGGCTTATCGAGAACATTTTTGGAGGGCGGATGTGAAAAACTGGGTTGATTACGAATAAGACAACTTGTCATTACACACTGTATCACGTACAATGTTTCCATACTTATGGGCGAAAAATCTTGGGTATACGATTTTGGGACAGGACGAGACCGTTTGCGTGTTCATTTCACGACTAAACATGGACAGGTTGAGATTATTGCTGTAATTCAGTATGAAGCTTACATTGATGGTGCATGGCGGGCTATTGTACGCTTTGATGAAGCTCATGGCTTTTTTCACCAGGACATCATGGCACCCACAGGTAAGCAACGGAAAATCGCTTGGCCATCTAGTAACAAGAAGCGTGCTTTAACAGAAGCTATTCAAGACATCAAAAGACACTGGCGTTCCTACCGCAGAGCGTATGAGGACAAATACAATGAACAAAAACAATCGAAATGGTCTCACAGATAAAAATCTTGACCATCTGACTGAATTCTTGATCCAAGAAATGGAACAGTCCACCCTCGCTGCTCAGATACCAGACGGATCACATATTTTCCATGGTGCTTACGATGATAGAAGTTTGACGCAAGACAATCTTCAATTGGCTAGCGAGGTTTTGCTAGGCATGACCCTCGGATATATTGAAGACGCACCGCTAGTGATGGTATTCAAGCATAAATCCGGCAAACGAACGGCCATTGATTTATTCAACGAGACAAGGAAAAGCCAAGCGAAAACTTTTATTAAGGGATTCTGGAAGCAAACCCAGCGAGAGATGGCTGATAGATTCAACGAACTTGTTCCAGCTTGAGATAGTACGTTTAACCTGATTTAGCAAACGCCCCAACTAATTTGTGAGAAACACAGCCAACACAGAAAAAAGCCCTGTGATTTGTTCAGGGCTTTTGTTATTTTATATTTTACTAGTGGGAGTGGGTGATTAGGAGATTGGAGATTGGATATTGGAAGGCTATCAGACTACAAGACTAGCAACTACAGGACTAAAAACTATGACCTACAATTTCGACACCATCCCCCAGCGACGCGGCACCGACAGCATAAAGTGGAATTTTTTCGACGACGATGTGCTGCCTATGTGGGTGGCCGACATGGATTTTCTCTCCCCGCCGCCGGTGATTGAGGCCCTGCGGGAGCGCGTGGAGCAGGGTGTGTTCGGGTATCCCTACCTGTTGGAGGAGAGCAAGGAAGCCCTGGTGCGCTGGCTGGAAAAGCGGCACGGTTGGCGTGTGAGCACCGAGGATTTGGTCTTTCTCCCCGGCGTGGTGACGGCGTTCAACCTTGCCACGCACGCGGTCACGGAGCCGGGTGAGGGGGTGCTGGTGCAAACACCGACCTATCGCCCATTTTTGGAGGTCTACAAAAACGTGGGGCGGGAACAGCACGCCATGTCCCTGACGCTGGACGGGGATGGCGTTTACGGGGTAGACAGAGAAATTTTTACAAAGGCTATACGAAAGAACACGCGAATTTTTATGCTCTGCAATCCCCAGAATCCGACCGGGCGGGTATTTAGGAAAGATGAACTAGAGATGATGGCGGAGATTTGCCTGGAAAACGATATTGTGATTTGCTCGGATGAAATTCACAGCGACCTGATTTTCAGCGAGAGCGAACATATCCCCGTGGCTTCGCTGAGTCCTGAAATTGCCGCCAATACCATCACCCTCCTGTCACCCAGCAAGACTTTCAACGTGGCTGGATTGAAGGCCTCGGTGGCGGTGATCACCAATTCCCAGTTGCGAGAGAAATTCGAGGGCGCGAAGCAGGGTCTGGTGGGGTGGGTGAACGCTTTAGGGCAGACAGCGGCGCTAGCAGCCTACGCGGAAGGGGAACCCTGGCTGGAGGCGTTGTTGGCTTACTTGGAGGCTAATCGCAATTACTTGGCGGATTTCGTGAACAACGAGCTGCCCGGGGTGCGG
>DAOUWT010000395.1 GCA_030666985.1 Chloroflexota bacterium | reverse complement strand
CGGGACGGGAAAATAGCCGCCACGGGGACTACGTCCGAGTTGCGTGAGGCATATCCCCACGCAGAAACAATGGACGCTGCGGGCCCGGCAGTCATGCCCGGCTTTGTCGATCCCCACACCCACGCGCTGTGGGCCGGGGACAGGGCCGCGGAGTTCGAGATGCGCCTCCAGGGAAAATCCTACCTGGAAATCATGGCCGCCGGAGGAGGGATCGTCTCCACCGTGCGGGCCACCCGCGCCGCATCTCTGGAAACGCTCAAGACGGAAACACGTCCCCGCCTGCAAAACGCTTTCGCCCACGGCACCACCACCATGGAAACCAAGAGCGGCTACGGCCTGAACACCGAAACCGAGCTGCGTATGCTTGAAGCACTCTTAGAACTCGACCAGGAGACACCTCTTGACCTGGCGCTGACATTTTTGGGCGCACACGCCCTCCCGGAGGAGTACAAAAGCAACGCCCAAGGCTATACGGATTTGGTCTGCGACGAGATGCTCCCTGCCCTGTGCAACTGGGCCGCCCTCCACGCCTGGTGGCCGGAGCAGACTACCGCCCCGCTCCCCTTTGTAGATGTCTTCTGCGAGACTGGCGCGTTCAATCTGGCCCAAAGCCGTCAAATCCTGGAAACTGCCCAAAAGCTAGGCTTCCCGCTCAAGGTGCATGCCGACGAGTTCGACAACCTGGGCGGCTCCAGCCTGGCCGCGGAGATGGGGGCGGCCTCCGCCGATCACCTAGTTGTAACCTCCCCACAAGATATCGCCGCCCTGGCCGCCTCAAATACGGTAGCCGTCGGGCTGCCTTGCACCCCCTTTGGGCTGGCCGAACCCGAGTACACTCCCGCCCAAGAAATCCTAGAAGCCGGAGGTTTATTGGCCATCGCCACCGACCTCAATCCCGGCACGGCCTGGTGTGCGAGCATGCAATTCGCCATCGCCTTGGCCTGCCGCTACATGAAACTCACTCCCGCTCAGGCCATCGCCGCAGCCACCATCAACGCCGCCGCCGCCATCCAGCGCGACCACCAAGTGGGTTCCCTAGAACCTGGCAAACGGGCTGACCTCCTGCTCCTTGATGTCCCCGACTACCGCCATTTGGGCTACCGCTTTGGCTCGAACCTTGTACACACAGTAATAAAGAACGGCCAACTTTACCCCATCAAGGAGAAAAATGAACCTTTTTAGCGACCCTTTCTTGACTTTCTTGATCCTCGCGGGGATTACCCTGATCATTTTGCGGATTGTCCTAAAGACGGCAAAAATGCTCATTAGCGTGGGGATTGCGATCGTCGTCCTGATAATCCTCTTTGTGCTGATCAGCAATTATCTCGCCCCGGTTCTGTAGAGACTTCCCCCCTGGGGACGCCTCCCCCCGGTTGGGCAAGGGGCCGCCGCCTGGGGGACACCTTCCCCCGGCTGGGCAAGGGGCCGCCGCCCAGCGCGGTTTCCCCCACCAGGAGGGGAAGATGGTTCTGTCCCCCAGCGTGAAACCAATCCCCAAGGAAAAACGCCTCATGCCATCCATCACCGATGCCCAATCATGGTATCCCGCCAACGACCCCGCCCACGGCTTCGCTCACATCCGCCGCGTTTACGACCTGTGTGAACGTTTGGGCCAAGAAGAGGGCGCTGACCTGAAAATCCTGCGGGCGGCCGCTTTGTTGCACGACGCTCAAAACGGGGCATCCGTTCGGGAGGGGCACCACCTAGCCGCTGCCAGATTCGCCCGCCACATCCTCCACGCCGAAGGCTGGCCAGAGGAGGAGATTTCCGCCGTCCAGCACTGCATCCGCGCCCACCGTTTCCGCGATAAAAGAGAAGTCCCCCAAACCATCGAGGCTCAAGTCCTCTACGACGCCGATAAATTAGACGCCATTGGCGCGGTTGGGGTGATTAGGGCCGTTGCTTACGCCATCCTCCACGGGGAAGAGATTTACGCTTCCCCCTCGGAGCGGTTTTTATCCACCGGCGAACGCGAACCAGGCGAGCCGCACACCCCGCGCCATGAGTTTATTTACAAGTTGCAGCACATCAAAGACCAACTTTATACTTCTTCTGGGAAGGCTTTAGCTAGGCAAAGGCACCATTTTTTGGTACACTTTTTTCAGCAATTCGAAGCGGAAATGAATGGACTGCGTTAATCAGGAACGCGGTTCCTCAGAGGAACCGCGTTCCTGAATGGAGAAACTAAAATGAATATCCCCCAAGGGCCAATTTTGATTGTCGAAGACGTGCCTAATGTTTTGGATTTAATAAAGATAACGCTCACTTTCAAAGGATACCCGGTGGTAACGGCCACAAACGGGGAAGAGGCCCTG
>DAOUWT010000373.1 GCA_030666985.1 Chloroflexota bacterium | reverse complement strand
TTTTGGAGTTTAAAGACGACGTGGAGGATGAGGTAGCGTCCCCGGTGGGTGGTGTTGAAGATGCTGGTGCGGTAGCCGAAGTGACACTCTGATTTCATCAGGCGCGTGACCGCTCCGGTTTGAGTATCCCAAGCCCTGACAGACTGCACCACCCCCCCAGCTTCCTGTCCATAGGCGCCCACGTTCTGGATTGGGAGGGCGCCCACGCTGCCGGGGATGGCTGCCAGGTTTTCTATCCCCCACCACCCGGATTTTGCCGCCAGGGCTGCGAATTTATCCCAATTTTCCCCGGCGGCAACTTTGAGGGTGATTGTGGCATCATCTTCGGCCAGGGTTGTGATCCCCCGCGTGGCAACATGGATGACGAGGCCGTCGAAGCCGCGGTCGCTGACAAGGATGTTGCTCCCCCCCCCAAGGATGAAGACCGGCACCCCCGCCCGCTGGGCCGCACCCCAGGCTTGGATCAGGTCGTCTGCGGATTCAGCACGCAGATAATACCGAGCCGGGCCGCCAATCCCAAAAGTGGTCAAGTCTCGCAGGGGGATATTTTCTTGGATGTTTGGGTGGTTGAACTGCATGTGTAAACTCCTCTTTTTTTATCCACCAATCGGCCGTACACTACACGGCTTGCCAATCTTCACTAATCGTTTTTATAAATTCGCGTAGATTAGCGAGGATTAGTGGATTCACCACTTCCTGCCGTGATTCTCCTTCAACTTCTTCAAAATCGCTCTTTCCAGGTCAATGTCTGCCAGACTTGCCAATTGTAACAAATACAGGGTCACATCGGCCAATTCTTCTGCCAGAGCATGGGGAACCTCCACTTCTCCATCCCACTGAAAATGCTCCAGCACCTCGGCGGCCTCCAAGCTGAGAGAGATTGCCAAATTGCGGGGAGTCTGCGGACGGGGGCTGTCATCCGCGTACCAGCCCTTGGAGGCTACGAATTCGTGCATGCGTTGGGTGAGGTCTTTAATATCCATGGGGATATTATAGCAAGTTTTTCCCACGCCACCACACAATCTTGGTACAATATGAGTGGTCGTCCAAACGACTACCCGTCCAACCGATGTAGATCAGCTTCCCATGAATGAATTCATGGTCTAACCGAACAAAACCCATTGAAATGGGTTATCGCTGCGTTTGCAACGCGATTTATCGCGTTTTGGCCTTTAGCCATCGAATTCATTCGATGACTTGCTAGATACGCACACTTCTTTGTAGTAGATCAGGAAACAGGGAACGGAAAATTTGGCTCGTCTGGCCCAAACTCCCTAACCCCCTAACTCCTAACTCGCACCTCGCCCCCCTTACATACCTCACACACCTCACCATGAACATAATCCTCACCCACGAACAAACCGATTTCGACGGCATCGCCTCCCTCCTGGGCGCGTACCTGCTGGATGAGAACCTCGTCCCCGTTTTGCCCCGGCGGATCAACCGCAATGTGCGGGCTTTTCTCACCCTCTACGGCGTGGAGCTGCCCTTCGTGGATCCCCGCGACTTGAGCGGCGAGCCAATCGACTCCGTTTGCCTGGTGGATACCCAATCTCTTGTCAGCGTTAAGGGCATGTCGGACGCGACCAAAATAAGCGTCATTGACCATCACTCCCCGCGCCCGGCCACTCCCCCTGAGTGGGATGTTAAATTAGAGAAATTAGGAGCCAACACCACTATTTTCGTGGAGGTTATCCAGGAACGCGACCTGCCCCTCACGCCCATCCAGGCCACTCTCTTGCTTTTGGGAATTTACGAGGATACCGGCTCATTAACCTATACCCGCACCACCCCGCGCGATGTTTACGCCGCAGGATATTTGCTAGAGCGGGCGGCCAGTCTATCTATTGTGGCCGATTATGTTAATCACCCCCTCTCCCTCGAACAACAAGAGATTTACGAGGTTTTGAAATCCCAGGCCGAAAGCCACACTATCCACGGGCATGACATCATCATTGCCCAGGCAGACGCACGCGGAACGGATGCCGAGCTTTCTACCCTGGCCCACAAAATGCGCGACCTGCTTGACCCCGACGCCCTCTTCCTCCTATTCTCCACCGGCGGAGGTGTGCAGTTCATTGCCCGTTCCTCGGACGACCATATCAACGTTGCCGCTGTAGCATCCCATTTTGAGGGAGGCGGCCACCCTCGGGCCGCGGCTGCTCTTATTAAAGAGAAAAAGCTGGGGGAAGTTCACCGGGAGCTGGTCGAAATCCTCCCCGAGCACGTCCAACCCGCCATCACGGCCGGGCAAATCATGTCCCGCGGCCCGCAGACCCTCTCCCCCAGCACATCAGCCCAAGAAGCCCAAGAACTTATGCTCAAATATGGCTACGAGGGCTATCCCGTCGTCAAAGATGAGAAAATTATCGGCCTGCTCACCCGCCGGGCCGTAGACCGAGCCATAGCGCACAAGCTCAACCTGAACGCCGCCAGCCTGATGGAGGCCGGGGAAGTCAGCGTCTACCCCAACGACTCCCTGGAACGCATTCAAACCGTGATGACCGATAGCGGTTGGGGCCAAATCCCCGTTGTCAACGCAGAAAACGGGAAAATCACCGGCATTGTCACTCGCACCGACCTGCTCAAAA
>DAOUWT010000425.1 GCA_030666985.1 Chloroflexota bacterium | reverse complement strand
GCCTTTTCGGCGTGAGCGCGTACCTTCTCGGCCACCGTCTGGTAATTGATACTGTCCTCAACCACATCTGTCTCCCCCGCCTTAGAAAGATCCCCGAACAAGACCAAATTGATAAGAATATCTTGCGGCTCTTCCCGCTCCCAATCGTGAACGCCGATGATGCCCCGCGTCAAGAGGTCTTTCACAATAATCTTATCCACGCTTATAAAACCTCCCCAGCCACCACAAACTGGCCGCCAACACTCCCCAGGCAATGAGCTGCTCTAGCCGGAGTCCATTAGCAATAATCGTGCTATCCCCCCGGAAACCGTGAACGATGAGGCACGCTCCCGCGCTCAGGGCCGCGAATCGGCCAAAGGTTTGGCCCTCCTCACTCCCCCAGGCGGATCCCGCTCGGGGCCAGATCAACCACAGGGTCACGCCCCCCGCTAACATCTCGTAAACCTGCGTCGGGTGGCGCTGCGTTCCCCACAAAAATATCCCCCAGGGAAGTTCGGTGGGCGTGCCGAATGCGTCCCCCGAGGCTAGATGCGCCAGACCAAGCGCAATCTCCAGTGTGGCTAGGAGAGGTGTTAGGGCATCGAGAATGGGCCAGAGAGCGAGGCTTTTGCGGCTTCCATAAATTAGACCCGCAATCACCGCAATCGCCGCCCCTCCCAGCGGGTCAAGCATGTTGGGTGTCAAGGAGAGTATGCTAAGGGGGCTGTCGAGAAAGGCTGGCAGGGATTGGGCCGCATAGGAGAGGCGTGCGCCGATGATCCCGGCAATTAGGGCCACGAAGATGAGATCGGAGATGGCGTTCCCCTCGACCTTGAAGCGTGGGGCCAGGCGTTCTGCAAGTGCTAGTCCTAACCATATCCCCAGCAGCAGGATAAGGCCAGGAGTTGCCACAGAGAGCGGGCCGATACTAAGAGTGGGAAACATTAGGGTGCTCCCTCTAGCAGGTTTTCGATTCTCGCTTGGATATCCGCTTCGGGTATGGGACCCCCGTAGACTACATCTTGGATAACGCCTTCTTTATCGACAAAAAATGATGTGGGTAACGAACGCAGTTGGTAAAGCTTAGAAACGCTGCCTTGTGTATCAAACAAAATGGGATAGCTAAACCCCTGCGTTTCGACAAAAGAAATTGCGTCTGACAATGTGTCTTGATAGGTGACGTTAATGGCTAGAACCACAAAGCCTTGGCTTTGGTATTCCTGGTAGGCATTTTCCATGCCCGGCATCTCGGCCCGGCAGGGAGGGCACCAACTGGCCCAAAAGTTAACCAAAACGGGTTGGCCCTGCAAATCTGAGAGAGTGATTTGCTCTCCGCTCATGGTTTGGAGAGTGAAATCAGGGGCCAGAAAACCCTCTTGAGGGGCGGTTTGGATTGTCGCGGCCCCGTCTGCGTTGTCTATATCTTCGGCGCTAACCCAAATCCAGCCTGCTCCTGCTAATAAAATTGCTACTGCAAAGTATATCCAATACCTTGAGAGAGTAGTGCGCATGTTTTTTCCTTCGGTGAATTTAAGCT
Source organism: Chloroflexota bacterium (assembly GCA_030666985.1). GTDB lineage: Bacteria > Chloroflexota > Anaerolineae > Anaerolineales > UBA11858 > B10-G9. Next base: position 152 of record DAOUWT010000425.1, on the reverse strand, counting down.
TCTTAAATGTAGCCCAAAGTTTACTTGGGAGTCGGAAAAGTGTCAAGCACACGTTCATTCAAGGCGTTGAGCCTATTCTCCTCAAATTCAAGCGCAATCGCCCTGTGGGAATAACAATATTTTCGTTCCTCTTGCATGCGGTTTTCCTACTT
>DAOUWT010000402.1 GCA_030666985.1 Chloroflexota bacterium | reverse complement strand
TTCACGTTTCACGTCTTCACGTTTCACGTCTTCACGTTTTACTCTTCACGTTTCACAAAGGACGTTTAGCAGGGACACCAACTCTACGGGGGTATTTACCTGGGGTCGGGGCCACTTTTTCGATAACTACCAAATAACGGTCTTCGGTAACGCCGGGCAGGTGAAGGTGTTCCAAGTGGCGCAAACGCCCGCCTAATAACTCAATGGCTTCTACTGCTGCTTGAGCCTCAGCGGGACCGCTATCCCCTTTCATGGCCAGCATTCTCCCCCCAACTTTGACAAAAGGCAAGAGATATTCCGATAGTTCAGAAAGTTGAGCGACTGCCCTGGCGATGGCCCAGTCATAACTTTCCCGGTGCTTTTCATCCTTCCCCAGCCGCTCCGCCCTCCCGTGAATGACCTCCACTCCCCCTAAACCCAACTCTTGAATGATGTGCTGACAAAAATCGGTTTTCTTTTTCACCGAATCCACTAAAGTAAGGTGAATATTGGGAAACAAGATTTTCAATGGTATGCCCGGAAACCCGGCCCCTGTGCCAACGTCAATCACCCTGCTTGGGGCAGTATTCTTCATCATCCGGTAGCAGCTAAATGAATCCAAAAAATGCTTGACGCGCACTTTTTCCGGGGAGTGAATAGCCGTCAGGCTATAGCGCTCATTCCATTTCTCCAATTCACGCATATAATGCGTCACGGTCGACAACTGCCAGGGGGATAATTCAATATTCAAAAGAGCTTGCGTTTCTTGAGCTAATTTTTTCATAGAATAGTCTGGTAGTCGTTAGTCTGGTAGTCCCCTAACCCCTGCTCCCCTGATCCCCTGATCTCCTGCTCCCCTGATCCCTTGTCACCAGTCCCAACCGCCCCTATCTCTTCCAAAGCGCGCAAGGCGGCTTCATGGAGGTGTCCATTGGTGACGCACACTCCCCTGTTCTCGAGAAGCCTGCGCCCAACTGAGAAATCGAGGGGCGCCCCAGCCAGATCGGTTACCATCCCCCCAGCGGCCTCCACGATCAGCGAGCCAGCCGCCTGGTCCCAAACCTTTTCCCGGTAGTTCTCACGCCCAGGGGAGAGCAAGCGTAAATATATCTCCCCTTGCCCGGCGGCCATCACAGCGTATTTGGCTTGGCTATCCATGCGCACGGGAGGGGCCTCCCCCCCCAGGGCCTGGTTGAAGTGATCAACCTGCCCCGCGTTGGTGTGCCCTGACTCAAAAGATCGCAGGAGACGGGCCTGGGAAGGGTCAGTCTGCGGGGAAACGCGTAAACGAGCGAATTCGGCGTTCAAGCCTTCCAGGGCGGTGATCCAACTCCCCTCGCCGCGAGCCGCTGCCAGGAGCGATCCCTCCCCCCCCAGGTCTTCTTTGTATCCGCCGCTCAGGTTGGGGCAGCCGAGAGCAGCCACCTGCGGTCTCCCATCCACCACCAGGGCCAGGGCTACCGCATATTGGGCGCCACGCAGAAATCCCTTCGTGCCGTCAATGGGATCCAATGTCCAATAGCGGTCTTCCACCTCGCCCGCGCCACGATCAATCCAGGCGCATACTTTTTCGGGCGTGGCCTGGGGGATGACCTCTCCCATGAAGCGAGTGATGGCCAGGAGGGTGTCCCGCTCTTTAGGCGACTGCAAGGCCGCTGAGTTTTCTTCCCCCACGAGGGAGACGCCGGGGAAGGTTTTCTCTAGCAAATAGCCTACCAAGGCCTGGGCTGCAAAATCGGCCACCGTCACCGGGGAGCGGTCATCCTTGGTGAGCGCGAAGGTGACCATCTCGGATTGGATGTGTTTCACAAGCAACGCCGCCCGGCGGACGGCGTTGATGGCAAAGGCTGTTTCAGGTTTGTTGAGGTTGATCACTATATCTCTCCTACTCTCCAAAAATTGGGATGCCAGGGGTACGCCTTGGACAAGAGGGAAGGGCGCACTCACAGATTTACGAAACCATTTCCGCCTGCCCGATCAACCACTTCTCAAGCTCACTGATATTCTCGCTCAACCGCGCCGCAGCAACTACCGGCAACCAGCGAGAATATTCGTTTTCTCCACCTGGA
>DAOUWT010000221.1 GCA_030666985.1 Chloroflexota bacterium | reverse complement strand
CGGGGGACTGCACCCAAACGGCGTGCCCCGAAAAGCGGCGCCGGATGTCGGCCAGATCGCCGTAGAGGATGCGCTCTCCCCGGTTGATGAGCACGATGCAGTCGCAAAGTTCTTCCACCCGGTGCATCTGGTGGGTGGACATCATGATCGTCACCCCCTGGTCGCGCAACTCTTTCAATAGCTCTTTCACCATGCGGGTATTAACAGGGTCTAGGCCAGCGAAAGGTTCATCAATAATTATCAACTCCGGCTCATGTTGGAGAGTGGCGATGAGCTGGGCTTTTTGCTGCATACCCTTGCTGAGTTCCTTGACCTTTTTGTCTTTGTGAGAGGCCAGGTCAAAGCGCTCCAGGTAAGGGTGCAAGCGTTCCTTGGTTTCGGATGTGCTGAGTCCTTTCAGCGTTCCCAAGTAAATCAGACAGCGTTCCAGGGTGATGTCCTGGTAGAGTCCACGCTCCTCGGGCATGTAGCCAATGAGGTCTTTCTTGGCCTCGGTCATCTCGCCGCCCAGGATGGCTACCTCTCCCTCGTCGGCTTTGAAAATATCCAGCATAATGCGGATGAGGGTGGTTTTCCCCGCTCCGTTGGGGCCTAAGAGACCAAAGATTTCTCCCTCTCGGACATCGAAAGAGACACCGTCAACGGCTTTGAGTGCTCCGAATGATTTGTGGATGGATTGGATTTTTATGGCGGGCATGGGGACTCCTAGGGCAGTAGATCAGGAAAGCAGGGAAGCAGGGAACAGGGGAAACAGGGGGTGCAGAGGAGGCAGATGTCGCTAATATAGATATACCGTTAGGAGGTTATTGGCAGTTTTTTCCGAATAAATGATCGGACAGTGGTAGCCACAGCAAGGGCATCTTTAGCCATGTTCAAAGTTACCGTAGCCCCTGGATAACGAACAGCAACAGCATATCCCTCTAAAGTGCGTAAGTCTGTAAGCAAAGTTTGAAACTCAACATCCAATTGGGTACACAATTCCAGTAGAGGCATGAGTTGGTGCTGACGAGGAAATTCAACTTGATGCTCAGTCAAAAAGCCTTTAAGATATTTCTCTGCGCACTGCTGGCTATGAAAGCAAGCAGTATCAGTGATAGGCTCCTCAATTTGCTCAAGCACAATAAGAGCCGTGCGATAATCGTTCTCCGCTTTGTCTACCCATTCCCTAGTTAACTCGTTCATACATGACCTGTCCCCGGCTAATGATTTCTTTCAAAAAGGTATCCCCCAACGCTATGCGCCGCTGGATTGTTTTTGGAGTTCGAACAACAATATCGATACTGAACATGGCAGGCGGCAAGTGGCGTAACATTTCCTGGCTAACTGCAACAGGATGCCTTCCGCTTTCCATGACCACTAACAAATCAATATCGCTCCAAGGTTGTGGAGACCCATAGGCATGCGATCCAAAGAGGATGATTTTCTCTGGATCATATTTTTCCACGATTATGTCCACTATCGCTTGAATAGCATACGCAGGAATACATTCACGTTGATCAAGCGGAGGAATTTCAAGGTGACGAATATATTCAACCATAGTATGATTATATCAGATTTGGAAACACCAGGAAGGAAACAGAGGGGGCAGAGGGGGCAGAGGAAGCAAAGGATTTAGGGTTTCCAGTCGCGAGCATTATTGCGCAAAGCTTCCAATTGCTTCCAATGGTTTTCAATGGCAGTTTGACCTTTGTTAGTGATTTGCACCTGGGTATTTGGCTGTTTGCCTACAAATTGTTTTGTCACTTCTACTAGTTCAGCTTCCTCTAATTTGTTTAAGTGATTAGATAGATTACCTGAGGTCAGACTAGTTAGCCGTTTGAGAAACAAATAATCAGTACTCTGACAAGCGGACAAGGCAGTGAGAATTGCCAAACGCACCGGTTGATGGATCAAGCGATCAAGGCTGGTCATTTCTTCAAATGGATTAGACATTATTTTCCTCCATTTGTTGTGGCAGCGCGCGCATCAAGAACAAATGCCCAAAAAATCCAGCGATAATGGTTAGCACACCCATAAACATCGGAATCCCATATACCGGGCTAATGATACCAAACTTCCCCCAAATATCAGTGAACCCGAGGATTGGTGAGATGCTAATCAGGAATACGACTAGAGCAAGCAGAGGATAAAATTTCAGGAAGCGTCCTCTCACATTCCAAATCATACGCAAGTACTCACCTAAAAGAGTAATGGCAAAAACTATACCTAAAGCACTAACTGGTAATTTGCCAGAAACATCTAAGAAAAACGCGCCCAAGCCCAAAAGCCCACTTATGCCTCCACCTAACCACTCTATGGCACGATCAGTGGAAGTGCGCTGCACCCGCCCAAAGGTCTTAGAGTAATATCGTTGTATCCATAAATAGGCTAACAAACTAACGAGAGTAATAATTATTGGAAAGGTCAAATTCCGGGCAGGTTGGCTCCAATTATTGGCCCACAAAGAAACTAAAAACAGACAAAATCCTATAGGTACCGCCTTCAACCCCTGCAAAGTCGAATAATTGGATGTCACAAAACGGATCTGCTTCTGCATAAACTCCTCCTTACTTAGATTTCCAGGATAGCTTGCGTTACAAGGCTGCTTGCATTATATATTGATTTGCAGCTATGTCAAGGGGGATTCTCTATAGAATTTATAACAGGGGATCAGGAATCTGGGAAGCAGGGAAGCAGGGGAGCAGGGAAGAAATTATAAATGGTAAATTGCGAATGGTGAATTGTAAATGGGTTGCCTGTCCTAAATAACGTTTATGGAGCTCATTCGCAGGCGGGGGAAGGTGGGTGAGGCCCGGTGCAATGCACTCACGACAAAAGCGCACGCCGTAAAGCGGAGTGCAACGCACCAGTCTACCAATCCCCAATATACCGATTCTTACCCGTAAACCTCAGCCTTCAACTCCGCCACATAAGGCAGGGTGCGATGCGTGTCGGCGTAGTCCAGGCCATAGCCAACTACCCACACATCAGGGAGTTCGAAGCCCAGGTAGTCAACGGGGACATCTTTGCTCTCGCGCTCTTTCTGGAATAAGGTGCAGGTTCGCAGGGAGGCTGGATTCCTCCATTTCAGGGTGCGGTAGAGGTATTCCAAAGTGTTTCCGGTATCGACGATATCCTCCACAATGATCACGTGTTCATTTTTGATAGGTTTTCGGAGGTCAAGGATTAAGCGCACCGCCCCATTAGAAACAGCAGAATCCCCATAACTGGAAACCGATATGAAATCTACCGTGTGGGGGATCTTCAACTCTCGGGACAAGTCAGACAAAAAGATGAAGGCCCCCTTCAGAATACCGATCAGAACCACGCATTCTGCATCGGCGTAATCACCCTCGATTTGTCTGGCGATTTCTTTTATTCGGCTTTGAATCACATCTGGCGATAATAGCACGCGTGCGAGATCGGGGTGTAAGTCGGTCATAAGTTTTCCTTGATTTTATCCACCCAGAACAGTCCTCAATCGCTCGAAGAAGCCCCGCTCCTGGGGAAGCACTTCACTGCCCATTTTCTCAGCAAGCTGCTCGAACAAAGCGCGTTCGTCATCATCTAAATGCTTAGGAACGGTGAGGTTGATCACTACAAGCTGGTCGCCTCGGCTGCTGCTCCGCAGATATGGAACTCCTTTCCCTCTCATGCGGATAACCTCTCCGGGCTGGGTTCCAGGGGGGATTCTGAGCATGGATTCACCATCCACGGTGGGGACTCTGACTTTAGCTCCCAAGGTAGCCTGAGCAATGTTGACATTCAAATCCAAGAGAATATCGTGATCGCGGCGGCGGAAATACTTATGTGGTTGAACGCTGAGTACCAGGTAGAGGTCTCCGGGAGGGCCGTTGTTCGTCCCCGGCTGCCCCTCCCCCGACAGGCGGATGCGGGTTCCGTCATCTACCCCGGCGGGGATAGAAACTTTCTTGCGGCGAGTCTTGCGCTCTTGTCCGCTTCCATGACAAGTAGTACAAGGGCTTTCGATCATTTTGCCTTTCCCATTGCAGACCGGACAGGTAACAACCTGAACCATTGACCCCAACAAAGTCTGGCGCGTTTGCCGAACTTCGCCGCGTCCGCCGCAATGTTTACACGTTTTCGGAGAAGTGCCGGGTTTAGCCCCGCTCCCCCCGCAAGTGCTGCACGGCTCATCACGGGTAATGTTGATTTCCTTCTCAACCCCAAAGACGGCTTCTGTGAAAGAAAGCTTGACCCGATACTGCAAATCCGCCCCACGCTGGGGACCACGCGACCGCCCCCGGCCCCGTCCGCCAAATCCAAAAATGTCGCCAAAAATATCGGCGAAATCGGAAAAGTCAGCCGTCTGATACCCGCCTGCGCCGCTATTGGCGCCCTTCACTCCCGCGTGCCCAAAGCGATCATAAGCGGCACGCTTGTCATCATCGGAGAGTACACGATAGGCCGTGTTGATCTCTTTGAATTTATCCTCCGCATCGGGGGCATCATTCACATCTGGGTGATACTTGCGGGCTAAATTACGGAAAGCACTTTTGAGATCGCTCTCAGAAGCGCTTCGGGAAACTCCTAAAACTTCGTAATAATCTCGTTGAGCCATGTGGCCTACCAATTGAAAATAGGTAAATAGGTGATTAGTGACTAGGGGCTAGGTGACTAGGTGATTAGTGACTAGGGACTAGGGACTAGGGACTAGGGACTAGGTGATTAGGAAAACAGGGAATCAGGTAAACAGGAAAACAGGTAAACAGGAAAACAGGAAAACAGGTAAACAGGTAAACAGGAAAACAGGAAAACAGGTAAACAGGTAAACAGGGAATCAGGTAAACAGGGAAACAGGGAATCAGTATAACAGTAACCAGGTGCGATGCACTTTCGAAGTACTTCGCACCTGGGTGTGCCTAATACCTAATACCTAAT
>DAOUWT010000302.1 GCA_030666985.1 Chloroflexota bacterium | reverse complement strand
TTTCAATCCCGTCTAGCGGGATTTTGTTTTTTCTACTTGGGAGCAGGGGAGCATGGGAGCGGCCCCTAACTCCCTAACTCCCTAACACGCAACACGCATCACGGTTCACGTTTTCCGCTTCAGCATCTTCGTCCACTTTCCCAATCTCCACCCCCCTTCCCCGGCCACGCGCAGGTCGCGCTTCTCGAAGCGCCACCAGGCCAGCAGGGTGAAAACCAGCGCGGAGGCGAGCAAACCGACGAACCATGTTCCATTAAATTCATTAAAGGCCTCTTGAGCCTGGTAATAATTGAGGGGTGACAGTTTGGCTACGGTCTCCAGTTTATCATTAAGCTCTGCCAAACCGGTGATGAAAAAGCTAGCCACAAGCAGCAAGCCAGTTGTCATGGATGCCAGGCGGCGCGAGGGGAGAATCATGCTGAGGAAGAGCGCCAGCGCGCCAAAGAGGAATAATTCCGCCAACAGTGATAGTATCGGCAGCCATATTTTGCCCCAGCCTATATCCATTGTAGACCAGGACATGGACACAATAAATCCCAGCCAGACGATGACCAGAATGCTCACAATTGTAATGATGAAAGCCAGCAATCGACCCATGAACAGCGCGGTGCGCTTCACGGGATGGGCTATTATCAGATCCAATATGCCATCTTCTTCGTCACTTAACAGCATCCCGCTGCCCATTGTCGCTCCAAGAATACCCAGAATGACTGGCATATAGGAAAAGAATTCTATAGAGACCCATCCCTCCGGTGTGCCGAACGAGCTAAAATCGCCCATAAAGGCGGAGAATTCAGGGGGGTAGACTTTTAGTAATTCTTGAAATATTTCTTGCTCCGCGGCGATTGAGTCGTACATTGAAACGAGCAGCAAAGCCAGCAGGAAAAGGCCAATCCCCCAACCAAAAATTTGTCCCTTGGAACGTTGAAGAGCGTGTTTGAATTCTGCAAACATATTAATTTTCCTCCTTATCTTCGCCCCGGTAATATTTAAGGAAGATCTCTTCCAAAGAGTGCGGAACGGTTTCAATATATTTCACGGGGAAAGATGCCAAAGTTTTGATGAGAGCGTCCATATCCCCTTCTACTTGTAAGGCCGCCTGAATGCCATTGCTCTGAGACAACAAAGTTATCCCTTCTATTTCCGCTAAAGGCGCAGGGTCAACGGGTTCTATGAAGTGGATATTGACCTTCCGCATGGACATGTGAGTAAGCTGGCTGGGAGTGGCCTCTTCAACGATCACACCTTCGCGGATAATAGCCACTCGTTCAGCAATGGCCTCCACTTCGCTGAGGATGTGGGAAGAGAAAAAAATCGTGGCTCCCTTGGCCTGAGCTTCCCTGAGCAAACGATATACCTCTTGCTGCATCAAAGGGTCTAAGCCAGCGGTCGGCTCATCTAAGAGCAGAAGTTCGGGCTGGTGCATGAGGGCCTGGACAACGCCCACTTTTTGCTTGTTACCGCTAGAGAGGTTCTTGATCGTTCGGGACGTATCAAGCTCTAAACGCTCCACTAACTGTTTAAGGTAATCCTTGTCGAGCTTATTACTGCGCAACTCCCCAAGATAACGCAGAAGCTGCTCAACCTTGAGGTTTTCTTCCAGGTGCAGCTCACCGGGGAGATAGCCAACCCGAGCCTGAATGGCGGTGGGATTGGCCTGGGGATCAACCCCCAGGACGCGGATTGTGCCTTCTTGGGGGCGGATCTGGTCCAGGAGGCAGCGAATGGTGGTGGTTTTTCCCGCCCCATTAGGCCCCAAAAAACCAAACATTTCGCCGCTCTGCACGTTGAGGTCTACCCCGTACAGGGCTTGGACTGCACCATACCATTTGACCAAGCCTTGAATTTCAATAGCGTAATCGGTCATAATTTTCTCCTTGTAAGTCAACATGTCACTGCGAGGAACGTTTTTTGTGACGCGGCAGTCTCCCGGTTAACAAGGCGACTGTGAAATCAGGGAGATTGCCACACCCCCAAAAAGCGGGGGTTCGCAATGACATGTCATTAAGTTTCTTCCCCTTTGAGTAGCGCCATTCGCGCTGTGGGAACACTCACAATGACGCCTTATTCGGAATGTGACATTGTCAAACTACTCACCCACATAAGTCCAGCGGAAGTCACATACCTCTCCGCCTTGGGCTAATTGTCATTTCTTTTGACGGTACAATTTAGGATCTACCACGGCAGCCATTTTCTTTGTATCCAGATTGCTACCTAAGAACTGATTGACTTTTCTCAACCCTGGGAGGGGGTCTTTCAGCAATTCGTTATAACTGACCTCAATGTATGTAAAATTCTCTTGTTTTTCCATCCAGGCTATCATATTCCGCTTGTGCTTCTCAAATAGCGCGGCCATCTTTTCATCAGAAACTTTTGCGGCTTCTTCACGGTGTTCTAGCATTTTCTTCTGGGAGGCCAAGATCTCTTGCATGGCCCGATTGACAAATATCACCTGGTACGTGTACTCACCTGGGAGATACTCCAGCAAAGCGGCGATCACTTTGACGCTTTTCCCCTGCGCCTCCGGCAGCCAGTTCACATCCCCGTCAGGGAGTTTTTTGACGCGCTCGAATTCGTAATAACCCTTGGGATTGTCCTCGTCCGCCACCCGGATTTTATCCGTCAAAGGAGGGATTCCGCCGGCTTCTAACATTTTCATCACCATAGACGTTCCCGAGCGGGGAAGCCCTGAAACAACGGTGATGGGGGAAGATTTCTGAGGAAAAAGTTTTCGCAAAAAAGGTTTCATCATGGATTCTCCACAAAAATTTGGGCCGTCACACTGGCCCCAAGAACGACTTCTTTCTCTTGTCCCTCCACCTGGAGGTGAAGGTTATTATCATAAGGGGAATAATCCAAGATAAATATCTTGGCCCCAGGCATAAGACCGTGTTCAGCCAGATAACGCAGCAAGCCCGGATCCTCATCCCGCACCGAGTGCATGATGCCGCTTTCACCGGGGCGGAGGTCGTGCAAGCACACGGTATCTTGAACGGGCATCTCTAGTTCCCGGCTGGGGATGGGAGAACCGTGCAAGCCGCGTGTGGGTTCTCCCAACACTTCGGCGATCCGCTCCCCGAAATATTCCGAGATAGCGTGCTCCAAGCGATCCGCCTCCGCGTGAACCTTGTCCCAGGAGTAGCCCAGTATCTCATGCAAAAAGAGTTCTAGCAAGCGGTGGTGGCGTAAGACTTGCAGGGCAATTGCCTCACCTTCTGGGGTGAGGGCCGCGCCGTGATGTTTCCGGTAATCAACCAGAGGGGGATTTTCAGCAGCCAAGCGCTGGATCATATCCGTCACTGAGGCGGGAGCGACCTCCAATTTCTTGGCGATTTGTCCCGTCCCGGCCCGTTCGCCGTCCATGGTTAGGATATAAATTGTTTTCAGGTAATCTTCAACTGTGTTCGAGTGGGTAGTGTTCATTAAATTGACCAAACTAACTATTTAGG
>DAOUWT010000380.1 GCA_030666985.1 Chloroflexota bacterium | reverse complement strand
TGGGGAACGGGAACTTACGCAGCGGCCCAAGCGGGGGAGGGGCACAGTGCTCGTTTGGATGAGTGGCTGGCGGCCGGGGGAGCTAGTTTGTGCGCTCAGGCGGCGAGGAGATTGCAGTGAAGCGTGAAACGTGAAACGTGAAGAGTGATGCGTGAGGTCACATTTTAAATGACAAAAACCGCTGGAGTAATCCAGCGGTTTTTCTGTCGGGATGGAGGGATTCGAACCCACGGCCTCGCCGACCCGAACGGCGCGCGCTACCGGACTGCGCTACATCCCGATACGGCAAGATTATATCTTAGGATTGTGAAGTGAGCAAGGTTGGGGAATGGTAAATTGGTAAATTGGGAAACTGGGAAACTATTTCCTCTGTCTCCTCTGGTTCCTTCCTCAACTCCTAACTCGCATCTCGCACTTCGTTACTCCTCAAGGGTAATGGGGCCAAAGAGGGGACGAAGTTTTCCGAAGTGGTGATGGTTGATGGCAACGAGACAGGTTAATACGGTGGTTATGGGGACAGCGGTAATTAGGCCCAGTGAGCCAACCAGGGTGCGGACGATTTCCTCGGTCACGAATTCCAGGTTGAGGAGGTTGTCTATTTGCTCTCCGCCCAGGCTGAATAAAAGCAGCATGGGAAGGGCGGCCCCGGCGTAGGCCAGCACCAGGGTGTTGACCGTGGCCGCGACGTGATCTTGCCCCACGCGCATGGAGCGGGTGTATAGCTCTTTGAATTTCATGGCCGGGTTTAGGTTATGAAGCTCGAAAGTCAATGAGGCCTGCATGATGACAAGGTCATCTAAGACGCCCAACGCGCCGATGAGCATCCCCCCCAGCACGAGGCCCTGAAGGTTGATATACACATCGGATTGCTGAACCAAGAAGAGGGCATCCTCGCTACCGAAGCCGGTCAGGCGCGTCAAGTCCACGAAAAAATCGGCCAAGAACGCGGTCACGACCAGGGATAGGAGAGTCCCCAAAACAGCGGCGTGCGTTTTGAGCGTCCACCCGTAAATGAGATAGAGCGATACCGTCAACAGGGCGAATGCCCCGGTTACGCTGATCAATACGGGGTCTTTCCCCGCCAAGATTTGGGGAATGATATACCAAAGGATGACGCCTAGACTAACCCCCATCCCTACCAAGCTGCGGACGCCTTTCCAGCCGCTGATGAGCACGCTAAAGAATACGAATGTTCCGAATAGCCATAGCAGGGGGCCGGTGCGGACAAAGTCCATGAAAAAGGTGTTGAGGTTTCCGGCGGGGTCTTGACCTACAGAGACGATGATTTGATTCCCTGCGCTTAAGTTCAAGCCCTCGGGACGAATTTGTCGTTTTCCATAGTCTACTTCCATCTCTTGCCCCTCGAATTCACCCTCTAATATTTTTATATCGAGGATTTGATAGGTTTGAGTGTGGTTGCCGAGTTGGATGGAGCCTTCTTCAACGATGGCTAGAACTTCGGCCTTGACCGCGTCTTCTCCGAACCCAAGCGTGCTTCCGGTGATCTCCGGCTGGTTCGCGGCTTGTTGGAGATGAGGAATAAAGTAGAGGGTGATAATGCCAGCAAGGGCAATCACGCCAATTACGGAGAGTAAGAAAATGAGTGAGTCTTTTTTCATAGTTTTTGGAATGGGGATGGTTTCCCCTCTCGCCTCCTGGGACGCCATGGGCGTGCATGCGAAGCACGCACAGCGAGCAAGGTGAGGGGGGAGGGAAGAAGTTTACCAACGATGGTATATCTCTGAAGGTTGCGGTTTTGCGAAAATTTTAGCCAGGAGAACACCCGTTATAAATCCCCCGATATGCGCCCAAAATGCCACGCCACCTACATCGGGGCCTCCCAGGGTGAGGATGCCTTGCAAGAATTGGAGGAGGAACCACGCTCCCAAGACCAGGCTGGCCGGCAGCATTGTGACCCGCATGAAAAAGCCCAGGGGAACCAGGGTCACTACTCGTTGGCGGGGGTAAAGAACCAGATATGCTCCCAAAACGGCGGCTATTGCTCCGCTGGCGCCCACGGTGGGGATCGTTGAAGCGGGGTTTGTGAAGATGTGAACCAGGGAAGCCACCGTCCCGCCCAGGAGGTAGAAGAAGACGAAGCGGCCCTTGCCCATGGAGTCTTCCACATTGTCGCCGAAAATCCATAAATAGAGCATGTTGCCGAGGATGTGTGTCAACCCGGCGTGCATGAACATGCTGGTGAAGATGTCGCTCATGTTCCCAAGAGAGAGATTGCTCGTGACTTGGAAGGGGATGAGAGCGAATTCGTAGATGAAGCTTTCGTTGACAGCCCCCAGCATGGTCTGGAAGATGAAGGCAATTATGTTGAGAGCAATTAGGGCGTAGGTTATCAGCGGTACTGTGCGGGTGGGGTTTTCGTCTCGGAGGGGGATCATAAGTTATCCTTGTTTAGTGGTTGTAGATGCGTTGAATTATACCGCAGGTTGGTAAATTAGTAGATTGGGATATTGGGATATTGGG
>DAOUWT010000139.1 GCA_030666985.1 Chloroflexota bacterium | reverse complement strand
CCTTCCCCCTCGAGCAGTGAATAAAGGACTACACATCATGACAAAAAAACGCCAAAAACTCGGCCGTTGGGGAGAGACGAAAGCCGCCCAATACCTTCGAGAGCGGGGTTACACCATCATCGCACGCAATGTCTACACCCAATACGGCGAACTTGACATCATCGCTTCCCAAACCCTGAACGACGCTGAAATCACAGTCTTCGTCGAGGTGAAAACCCGCACAACTACCACATTTGGCTACCCAGAAGAAGCCATCACCACCCTAAAACGCGAACACATACTAGCTTCTGCCCAAACCTATTTGCAGGAGCACCCTGAACTGGGAGATTCCTGGCAGGTCGACATCATCGCCATCCAGCGCACCAATGCCAAGGACGCCCCCGAAATCATCCACTTCGAGAACGTTTTTTCATGACCACAGAAATCAAAAAACACATTCCCCTCATCGTCATCCTTGGCCCTACCGCCGTGGGAAAAACCGAGCTATCCATTCAACTCGCCGAACGCCTGGGCGGAGAAATCGTCTCGGCCGACTCGCGTTTATTTTACCGGGGGATGGACATAGGCACCGCCAAACCCACCCCCGCCGAGCGTGCCCGCGTCCCCCACCACCTCATAGACGTGGCCGCCCCGGACGAGGTCTGGAGTTTAGCCCTTTACCTCCCAGCGGCCAAAAAAGCTATCCAGGGCATTCATCAGCGGGGGAAGCTGCCTTTCCTGGTGGGGGGGACGGGGCAATACATTCAGGCTCTGGTGGAGGGGTGGAGAATCCCCGCCGTGGGGCCAGACCCGGCCCTGAGGGAAGCGTTGCGCTCCTGGGCGGGGGAAATCGGCCCCGGGGGATTGCGTGCCCGTTTGGAGACGCTCGACCCCGCCGCCGCCGCCGCAATCGACGGCCCCAACACCCGGCGCATGATCCGCGCCCTGGAGGTGATCTTCCGCTCCGGGGAGCTGTTCTCCGCCCAAAAGGGCAAATCCCCCACGCCTTACCACGTCCTCCGCCTGGGGCTTACCCGTCCCCGCCCGGAATTATACGAGCGCGTTGATCTCCGCATCCATAATATGCTCGAGGCTGGTTTCATCGCAGAGGTCAAATCCCTGCTCGCCCAAGGGTACCCCCCCACGCTCCCCCCCTTGTCTGCCATTGGCTACCGCCAAATCATCCACTACTTGAACAATGTGATCACTTTGGAAGAAGCGGTACGGCAAATGGGCAGCCGGACTCGGAAGTTCATCCGCCGTCAGGCCAACTGGTTTCAAGCTGACGATCCGAAAATTCACTGGTTCAAGGTTTCTGAAAGTGCATTGACTGAAATGGAGGTGGAAATTAGAGATTTTTTGGAAAATATCTGATATACTTAAGAGACCCCCCATTACTCATTATCCCAAAGGAGAGAAACATGGAAAACAGACCTTGGCTTGAAAGGTACGACGAAGGTGTCCCTGAAAGCATAGACTATCCTAAAGTCCCACTCTTTTATTTCCTAGAGGAGTCGGCGCGGCGTTATCCTGACCGGCCATGTACCATTTTTAAAGGCGCAACAATCTCTTACCAGGATATGGATGCCCTGACAAACCGCTTGGCGGCTGGCTTGGCTGACCTGGGAATCGAGAAGGGAGACCGTGTAGGTCTCTTTATGCCTAATACCCCCCAATTCTTGCTGGCCTATTTCGCAGTTCTAAAAATTGGCGGTGTAGTTGTTGCCACCAATCCCATGTACACTGCCCGCGAAATAGAGCACCAGGCCAACGATTCCGGGATGGAAATTATGCTTGTCATGAGCAATTTCTATAACAAGGTCAAGGAGGTGCAGCATAAGACGAAAATCCGTCAAGTGGTGGTCACTAATCTCAAGGAGACCTTACCTCCCGTGATGAAACTGTTGTTTACCTTGGCCAAAGAGAAAAAAGGCGGCTTTCGGGTTGATTTGAAGGATAACGATATTTGGATGCAAGATTTGATTGCCAAGCATAAACCTGAAGACCGCCCAGACGCTGAAATTGGCCCAGATGATATGGCCATTTTCCAATATAGCGGCGGCACCACTGGGACTCCAAAGGCGGCTATTGCTCTGCACCGCAACTTAGTTGCTAATACTCTTCAGATTAAGAACTGGATGCCCAATATTGCTGAAGGGGATGAAGTTGTCCTGATGGCTATCCCTCTTTATCATGTTTATGGCATGGTAGCCGGGATGAACTTTGGGCTGTCTGCCGGAGCATCAGTTGTTATGGTGCCTGATGCCCGCGACATCAAAGATACTGTTTCGACTTTAGAAAAGAATAAGGCCACTATTTTCCCCGCTGTGCCGGCCCTTTACAACGCCATCAATCATTACCCCGACGTGGTGGCTGGCAAATACGATTTGTCTTCCATCAAGGCCTGTGTTTCCGGTTCAGCCGCTCTCTTGCGGGAAACCAAGGAAACCTTCGAAGCCCTGACGGGCGGCGTGGTCTTCGAGGGATTTGGCCTTTCTGAGGCTCCCACCGCTACTCACTGCAACCCCCTTTCAGGCGAAAACCGGACTGGCTCGATTGGTATGCCGCTCCCTGATGTGGATGCCCGCATTGTTGACCTGGACGATGAAGAGACGGTGCTCCCGGCAGGAGAGATTGGTGAGTTGGTGATCAAAGGCCCCCAGGTTTTCAAAGGCTATCACAATATGCCCACCGAGACACGCAATGCTTTGCGGGAAGATTGGCTTTATACCGGAGACATAGCCCGCATGGATGAAGACGGATATTTCTACATTGTTGACCGTAAAAAAGAGGTCATCAAGCCCGGTGGATTCCAGGTTTGGCCCCGAGAAGTGGAAGAGGTTTTGCAGGACCATCCTGCTATATTCGAGGTTGGCGTGG
This sequence comes from Chloroflexota bacterium, assembly GCA_030666985.1. Classification (GTDB taxonomy): domain Bacteria; phylum Chloroflexota; class Anaerolineae; order Anaerolineales; family UBA11858; genus B10-G9. The sequence goes on along the minus strand of DAOUWT010000139.1, from coordinate 3,960 downwards.
CTGGTGTGGCTGATCCCGATCAGGGAGGGGAGGCCGTGAAGGCTTGGATAGTGCTCGAGGCGGGAGAAAGCATTGAAAAAGAAGAACTGCGCGAGTGGTGCAAAGAGCGCATGGCAAAGTATAAGGTCCCCACTCAGGTTGAGTTCCGGGATGAACTGCCCAAAACCCATGTCGGCAAGCTTCTCCGGCGCGAGTTAGTTCGCCAGCATAAGGAAACGGTTGGGGAATAGGTATTAGATATTGGGTATTAGGTATTGGGTATTGGGTATTAGGTATTAGGTATTAGGTGTCAAGGCCTCCGAAGTTTTAGATTGTTCAAACTTCGGAGGCCTTTGTCTTGTCACTTGCCACTTGCTCAGAACAGAGATGTGCATTGCATCTACTTTCACCATGTTTTCAGGAAAGGGATCGGGATAGTTTTTTCATGTAATCTTTTGCTTCTTGGTACTTTTTGAACTTGCGTTCCTCTTTTCTAAAAGCGGGGGTGTGGCCGTATCGCCGTCCATTTACCAGGTTATAACCCATTTTTTTGTGCAGCAGTTCATGGTACATCACAAAATCCAGAACAAAGACGGGGGTATTGGGCAAATCAAGGCTTCTGCTGATCATCAAAGTATCGGTTGGATATTGATAATGCCCAAATGTTCGATAGGTGAGTTGCCTATTCCAGGTGAGGTGTGGCTGCTTCAATTGGTTATGAAAATAAATTCGGTTGATGCGTTCGAAAACATCTTCTAAATTATAATGTTCCCCTTGGGCATTTGCCCCCAGGGGAATACCAATATATTCCAATTCATGCAAGGCTTCAGAATAAGTTTCACCGCTGCTAAATTCTTTGATGAGCGACTTATCTTGGGTAGTAACTTTCTCGTAAGCGATATTTATAAGAGCGTTCAATACGTCTTGAGGAGCAAAAATAAAAGCCTCGTGAATTTTAATTTCTAGCGCAGAGCCTTTGGCACGCATTGTGTATAATCCCCCAAAGTGATCAACGGAAATTTTGGCCTTGAATTTTTTCTTTAAACGCGACGCAGAAATTTTATCTACGAGATGGTAGAGTTGTTTCATTGTTCGCAAATGTTGGTGTAGATTCGCATCGTTGCTTAGGAACTTCAACCATTGATAACTCCGCCGGGAGCGGGCTGATAAATTAGCCGCCGAAGCGTCATTTTTCTCGAAAATACCTTCAACGGATTGGGTATAGGTATGTATATTTTCTTGTATCTTTGCCATCTTAGGGTCATCAAGGAGGGTTTTCAAAGCGATTGAAGAATCCTTGGTGATCAAACTATTCATTTGCTCTTGGATATAGGTACAAGCTTTAACGAGATTGCTGACATAAAGTTTTTGTGTATTTGACATGGCGTTTATTATGACCTTTTTTGCAGCGGATGTCAACCAAGGGCAAGCGGCAAGTGAAGCGTGATGCGTGTTGCGTGAATACTCAAAGCCACAGCCACTTGCAAACATACAAACATGCCACTTGCATCCTGCCATTAATCACTTTGACAACCACGCCATCTTAGCGTAAAATCACTTAGTCCGCGCACTGAGAACAGAGAACATTAGGGAACTCCCAAGATTTAAATCATCCAAGTTCGTAGTGCATTGCGTGGAGAACTTTTTGCGCAACACACAACACGCAACACGAGTTTTGGTATAAGTATATTTTTGGATTTCCCTAGATCGAAGAATTCACTTAGCCCCGAGGGGCATAATTTATTAGGAAGGTTTGCATCCATGAAAGAATATCCAACCAAGTCTATTCGTAATATTGCTTTAGCTTCCCACGGTGGTTCTGGGAAAACCATGTTGACTGAGGCCATGCTCTATTTTACGGGTGCTCTTACCCGCATGGGAGAGGTCAAGGAAGGTACTACGGTCTCGGATTACCAGGAAGAGGAAAAACGCCGGGGAATTTCGATCTCCACTTCCGTAATTCCCATTGAGTACAAACAGCATAAGATCAACTTCTTAGACACCCCAGGCTACACTGATTTTGTAGGTGAGGTCATTTCTGCCATGGGAGTGGCAGATGGGGTCATTATTCCTGTCGAATCGGTTGCTGGCGTTGAGGTGGGGACTGAGTTGGCCTGGTCTTACGCGGATATGTTCGAGCTTCCCCGTTTTGTGTTGATCAATGTACTTGACCGCGATAACGCTAATTTTCAGAAGGCGTTGGATTCGGTTCGGGAGATGACAGACACCCGCCTGATCCCGCTCCAATTCCCCTGGGGCGAAAAAGCAGACCTAAAGGGCGTCATTGATCTTTTGACAATGAAAGCGTACCAGGGTGCTGAGAATCAGCCTGTTGATATTCCAGATGACTTAGCCGACATTGTTGAAGCGGCTCGCATGGAAATGATCGAGGTGGCTGCCGAATCTGACGACGAACTTTTGATGAAATATTTGGATGATGAAGAGCTTAGTCCCGAAGAAATTACTCAAGGGTTGAAGAAGGGATTGCAAGCAAGAGCCTTTGTCCCTGTCTTTGCAAGCGCGGGAACCGCTCATATTGGGTTGGCACCCCTGTTGGACGCGATCATCAAGCTTATGCCTTCGCCTGCTGACAGCCCCCCCGTGGTAGCCGAGGGCGCCCAGGGTGAGGAGGAACTCACCGCTTCGGATGCCGGCCCCTTGGCAGCCTATGTTTGGAAGACAACGGCCGACCCCTTCGTTGGCAAAATCACTTCCTTCCGCCTCTACTCTGGAAGCATAAGCTCAGATACGCGAGCTTGGAACCATATTGCTCAAGAGGAAGAACGCTTTGGCAGTATAGCCATTATGCGCGGAAATGAACAAATCAATGTAGAAAATGTTCATGCCGGAGATATAGTCGCAGTTCCTAAATTAAGCGTTACTTCTACAGGACACACCCTGGGGGAAAAAGAACACCCCCTGACCTTGCCCATCCCCAAATATCCGAACGCGCTCTACCGGGTGGCTGTTTCGCCTGTATCTCAGGCTGATTCAGCTAAACTAAGCCCTTCTCTCACCCGGCTTTGTGAAGAGGATATGACCTTGTCTTGGATCCAGGATTCTACAACCAGGCAAACAGTCCTTCAGGGTATGGGAGGACAGCATATTGATGTTGCCATCCGGAAGGCCAAGAGCCTTTTCCAGACTGAGTTAGATATTGCCATTCCCAAGGTTCCTTTTCAGGAAACCGTTACCAAGGCCGGCTCTGCTCAGTACCGTCACAAGAAGCAATCTGGCGGGGCCGGGCAATTTGCCGAAGTCTTCATGCGGGTCGAACCTTTGAAAGACGAAAGGTTCGAGTTTGCGAATGAGGTTTTCGGAGGAGCTATTTCCAGGAACTTTATGCCTGCCATCGAAAAAGGCGTAAAAAGAGTCATGGAAGACGGCGTTCTGGCGGGGTACCCGGTAGTGAATATTCGAGCTGCCGTTTATGATGGAAAAGAACACCCGGTGGATTCCAAGCCTGTGGCTTTCGAAATTGCAGCCCGAGAGGTATTCAAACTGGCTGTGAAAAATGCAGCCCCAGTAATGCTGGAACCAATCATGGAAGTCAAAGTGACTGTGCCAGAATCCAATATGGGTGATATTCTGGGCGACTTCAACACCCGCCGCGCCCGCGTTCAGGGCATGGACACCAAAGGCGGGCGATCCGTGGTTACGGCGCATGCGCCCCTGGCAGAAATGCAGCGTTACACCACCGACTTGCGCTCCATGACCGGTGGCCGCGGAATCTTTGAAATGGAGTTTCTAAAATATCAACAGATTCCATCACACCTTGCCCAAGAAATCATCGAAACCGCCCAAGAAGAAGAATAGACCTTGCGGCAAAGTAACTTCTCACCCTTTTGTCATTTCGACGACGAAGGAGGAGAAATCTTGGCGCTCAAATATAAGATTTCTCCTGGTTCGACGCGAGACGGGGCCGAAATGACATTTGAGTGATTACGCGGTAGCTTTGAATACATAACTCCCCTGGTTCAT